>CAYJBK010000050.1:0-5688 GCA_964368365.1 uncultured Candidatus Saccharibacteria bacterium | reverse complement strand
CGTCGTCTGGATTGTTATTTTTTTTATTTTTGAGCTCTATGGGCGACAAAAAACCGCTTTTCGCCGGAAGCTTTTTGATGTGTTGCTCCGGGCTCACCTCATCAATAGTATTATTGCTCTTATCGCTTTCTACTTTATTCCAGCGCTCGGTATTACTCCAAAGGTTAACTTTTTTATCTACAGCGCCATTTCATTTCTGTTTGTTGTTCTGTGGCGTCTGTATGTTGTTGAATGGTTTATTACTATTCGACCTGAGTCTGTGGCTGTTTTGGGACAAGGAGAGCCCTTCGAAGTGCTTCGTGCGGAGTTTACGCATAATCCGAAGTATGGGTACCGTGTTTCTAATGCGCTGAGCGCACGTCTTATTGTCGCTGATCTCTATGCGAGTGTTTCGAGCGATGAGCAGCAGCTCCGTTATACTCGTGCGCTGTCAGGCATAACGTTCGTAGATATTCGCGATATGTTCTCAACTATTTTCGACCGGTTGCCACTCTCGCTTCTCGACGAAGGATGGTTTCTGAGAAATCTTCCACGATCCCGCACGAGTTATGATGTTTTAAAGCGCATGATGGATATCGTACTCGCCTTTCCGCTTGCCCTTGTTTCTCTGGTCCTCTATCCATTTGTTGCGCTCGCTATCAAGGCCGACGACGGCGGCCCAGTTTTTATTACCCAGGAGCGTGTGGGAAAGGGTGGTAAGCCACTCCATATCTACAAGTTCCGGAGCATGTCAGAAAGTGATGTTGGCAATCAGGTTTTAAAAAGTAAAGCACATGTCACGCGGGTGGGATCGTTCCTGAGAAAAAGCCGCATCGATGAGCTCCCGCAGCTTTGGAGCGTGGTGAAGGGAGATCTCTCACTTGTGGGGCCGCGCCCAGAGCTTCCCGCTCTGGCCGCGGTGTATTCTAAGCAGATACCACACTATGATGTTCGACATGTCATTAAGCCCGGTCTTTCTGGCTGGGCACAAATATATCATGAACACCATCCCCATCACGGCACCGCTATCCACGAGACGAAAGAGAAGCTTTCCTACGACCTTTTCTATATAAAGAACCGCTCGTTTATTCTTGATCTCAAGATCGCACTGAAAACGCTCAAGATACTCGTTTCCTTTGTCGGACGCTAAGTGGTATCATCGCTCATATGCAGGATACAGAGATAGGGGAACTTATAGAATCAGAAAAGAGTCGCCAGAGATCGGTGGTGAATCTCATTGCTTCGGAAAACTACGTTTCTCAAGATGTTTTGGATGCACTCGGGTCGGAGCTGACGAATAAATACGCCGAAGGATATCCCGGCGCGCGATACTATGGGGGAAATACGATCGCAGATGAAGTAGAGCGACTCTGCCAGTGGCGAGCCTTGGATCTTTTTGGGCTTTCTGGGGCCGAGTGGAGCGTGAACGTGCAGCCGCTTTCTGGATCACCGGCAAATATTGCCGTATACCTGGCGCTTGTGCCGTTTGGAGAAAAGATCATGGGTATGGAGCTTTCTCATGGCGGACATCTTACGCACGGACACAAAGTTTCAGCATCCGGAAAATTTTGGAAGCAGATACCGTACGGAGTGAGTCGAGATACAGAACTCCTGGACTATGATGAGATCGGTGAGATCGCGAAGCGCGAGATGCCAAAACTTATTGTCGCTGGCTTCACTGCATACCCGCGAATTATTGAGTGGAAAAAGCTTCGCAAAATTGCAGATGAAATCGGTGCCTACTTCATGGTGGACATGTCGCATATCGCAGGACTCGTAGCGGGTGGGGAATATCCATCACCGTTTGGATATGCTGCTGTGGTTACAACGACGACCCACAAGACACTTCGTGGTCCGCGCTCAGCGCTTATTTTCAGCAAGATTGACGCTCGCGAATTGCCTAAGAAAATCGACAAAGCGGTGTTTCCAGGCCTTCAGGGTGGTCCTCACTTAAATCAGATCGCTGCGGTGGCAGTGGCGCTTAAGGAAGCAAAAAGCTCCGCGTTTAAGACATATGCAAAGCAGGTCATAAAGAACACGCACGCACTTGCTGAAGCCCTTTCGGAGCGTGGCTGGCGCATAGTGTCTGGTGGCACCGATACGCATCTTCTTCTGGTTGATACCTGGAATGGTGGCGCTGGGATTGGCGGCGCCGAAGCGTCCGATCGACTCGAAAAAGAGGGAATTATTGTAAATAAAAATACGATACCGTTTGATACACGTAAGCCCACGGATCCTTCAGGTATTCGTCTTGGAACAGCGGCAGAAACCACCCGCGGAAAAAAGGAAAAAGATTTCGTAGAGATTGCGGAGCACATTGACCAGATACTCCGCGCCAAGTAGTATTGTTGCCCAGGAGGTTCGAACATGAAGATGTGCGCAGCGCTGTGCTTTCTCGTGTGGTGTCTGGTTCCGATGACGCTCTTCGCTGAGCAAGAGGATGACGTCCGCGCAATCCTCAAGGAGGCCAAGGCTCTGCTTCGACAACACACCCGGAGCGAGTTTGACGGGGTGTTCACGTTGATAGTTGCCCCACCGATGGTGAGCGAGCAAGAAGAGCTCGTTCTGGAGGTCAAGGACGGGAAGACGTCGCTTCGCCCGCCAAAGCCAGGCGAGCAGCCTGATTGCGGGCCCGAGACGAGCCCACTCGTGGTGTTCGGGTTCGTTTTCACGAACGAGCTCGATCTGCCACAGTGTGTGTCGGGCCCGGAGAGCCGAAAGGAGTGAGGAGGACTGGTGGCCAAAACGCCGAATGTTGCCGCGTTCGTGTTCATCCGGTACTTTCCAGGCGCGAAGTGTAGCGGGTGCGGGGAGATGGCGTGCTATACGGCATTTCCTGAACACGGAGTGACGTACTGTGTGATCTGCGAAGTTTTCTACGGCAAGAACGGCCGTCCGTCCAGGGACTATGGCCAGTGGGGAGTGCGCCGCGCGGGTTGGGATGCCCCTCGTCTGGCCCGGCTCGAGCCCTGGATTATCCGTCCCCCACGGAAGAAAGCTTCCTAAACCATGACGCCCGGTGACCTGAAATACGGTCCCGGGCGTCGCTACATTATGGTGGGATATTACTTCTCTGCTCGGCTTACGTACTCTCCTGATTGTGTATTTACTTCGATGTAGTCGTCTGTGTTGATGAAGAGTGGGGCGTTGATTGTGGCTCCAGTTTCGAGAACGATCTGTTTCAAGCCGCCGCGTGAGCTGTCACCCTTTATTCCCGGTGGCGCATCCTTTACCTTGAGGACCACCTTTACAGGGATCTGGATTGCAAAAACTTTTTCATCGAAGGAGAGTGAGGTGACCTCAGAGTTTGCCTTTAAGAACTTTTTCTGGAGATCGGTAATGAATCCTTCTCCAATCTGGAAACGTTTCGATGGATCTTTGATGTCGCAAAACCAGAATTCGCCGCGGTTGGCGTAGAGGAATTTAATGTCTTTCTTTTCTATTTCGGCCTCGTCTGCTTTGTCGCTCACATGAAAAGAGTGTTCGGCAACACGGCCTGAGATGAGGTTCTTCAGCTTGGTGGCATTCACTGGCTTTCGCTGTTGCTTTCGGAATACGTGCGATTCCAGCACTTCGTAGGGCTCGCCTTCGAAGATGATGTATTTTCCCTCTTTTATCTCGTTGTATACAAACATAGTTTTCCCATACTACCCCGTTAGTAACCTTTTGACAACTGGCGCTGTTGAACTAAGTGTAGCTGGTGTGTACGATACAAGACATGTCTTATCTTGATTCTGGAGATGGTGGGGAGGTGATGCAGCTCACTGATGAGGAGCTTTTGGGCCTTTCCCGCACCAAGCCTGCGCTCTTTGAGCAGCTTGTCGATCGATATCAAGAACCGTTTATGCGGAAAGCGCGTAAGATTGTGCGGACCGAGGAGGAGGCGGAAGATGTGGTCCAAGAAGCTTTCACAAAGATCTATTTCAATGCAGCCAAATATTCGCCGCAGGATGGAGCCAGGTTCAGCTCATGGGCGTACACGATCCTTATCAATGTGGCATGTACGCGGTATCAGAAGCTGAAGCGCGAACGAGGAGTGCGGATAGACTTTGATCCGGAGGTCTTCGAGATGGTGCCGGATATCGAGGAGCGGCTTCTTGAGCGGCATACCATGAAAGATCTCGTCTCACGCACACTTGCTCGGATGCCGCATCTTATGGCTCGAACGCTCGAGACCCATTTTATACAAGATCGGCCGCAGAAGGAGATAGCGGATGCAGAGGGAGTCAGTATCGCAGTTATTAAAACCCGGGTTCTCCGTGCGAAAGCAGCATTTAAAAAAGCTCACCAACCGTTATGAACACTACACTGAACAAAAAGATAATGCGGCGGGTTTACATGATCTGGTTCATGCGGAAGATCATAAACCCTTTTACGCTTAAAACCGCAGGACTTCTTGTGCTTCTTGCATGGCTTCGCCAGTATGTGTCTATCAAGCACGTGCTCTACAATTCACCTAGTTTTACAAACCCAGCCGAGACTTTTAGCTTTTTCTCAAGTGCTTTCTGGAATACAACGACGGTCGTTGAGGTGCTCGTCGTTGCGCTCCTTGTTCTAGGTCTTTTCTTGGTTCGTGATGCGATCCGCCGATTTAACTTGGCAGAGGAGTATCAAACGCTGATTGGTGTATACTAGGACTCGTGAAGAAACGGAAGATCAGAGTCGGACTCCTTTTTGGTGGCAAATCAGCCGAGCATGAAGTCTCGCTTCAATCGGCACGGAATGTTGCCGATGCTATCAATAAGGACAAATATGAGGTAACGCTTATTGGCATTAGTAAGACTGGCCAATGGCTTTCGAGCGCTTCTCCGAATTTTTTGCTTAATCCGCAAGACCCGAAGCGCATCGCTCTTTCGGAAGCAGACTCCAAAAGTGTGGCGTTGGTGCCGCAAAGCGACGGTGCACTTTCCTTTCTTGGTGGAGTAGGCGACGTTTCCAAGGTGGATGTTGTTTTCCCGATTCTCCATGGTCCCTTGGGTGAGGATGGTACGGTCCAAGGGCTTTTAAAACTTGCAAACGTGCCGTTTGTGGGGGCGGGTGTCTTGGGTTCTGCGGTTGGTATGGACAAGGAGGTGACGAAGCGTCTGCTTCGAGACTCAGGACTTCCGATCGCGAAATTTCTCGTTTTGAGGTCAGGGGAGAGACTTTCTTACGAAAAGGCACTGAAGGAGCTTGGTGTGCCGTTTTTTGTAAAGCCAGCGAATATGGGATCCTCGGTCGGGGTAAGCAAGGTTGCAACCCCCGCTCAATTTAAAAAAGCCGTTGCTTCCGCATTTAAGTACGATCACAAAATTCTGCTCGAAGAGTATATTCGTGGCAGAGAGATAGAATGTGCTGTGTTGGGAAATGATAAACCGATTGTATCGGTGCCTGGCGAAATTGTGCTCAAAAGCGAGTTTTACTCTTACGAATCCAAATATCTGGACCCGGAAGCGAGCAGTACTGAGGCTCCTGCGAAGATTTCAAAAAAGGTTGCAAAAAATGTTCAAGAGCTCGCGATTAAGGTCTTTAAAACCCTTTCCTCTGAGGGGCTTGGCCGCGTAGACTTTTTCCTTCGCCCCGACGACACGCTCGTAGTGAACGAGATCAATACGTTGCCGGGATTCACCTCGATCAGTATGTATCCTAAGCTGTGGCAGGCGAGCGGCGTTTCATACCCAGACCTTATCGATCGCTTGATTCAGCTTGCCCTCGCTCGTTTCAGAAAGG
>CAYJBK010000049.1:4338-7459 GCA_964368365.1 uncultured Candidatus Saccharibacteria bacterium | reverse complement strand
TGGATGGTGATCGCATACCCGCACCCGATCTGAACGTCCGCTTTTTCTACAACTTCATACCAACAGATACCGCCAGGCTCATCATCGCAAAAACGCCATCGTCTTGTTGTGTTGTAGAGAATGTTGGAGGAGGTAGCCACAACCATACCGTCCGCAAAAGCGCGCACCTCCGTTTGGCGCGACACCTGGTCGGCAATATCCCAGGCAACATGTCTACGGCCAACTTGTGCAGATGAATCCAGTATCACTCCCTGCGTCAAAGCCCCAAGCGTTGGAAATTGATAGGGGTGCGCAAACTGGTACCACGTCTCTCCCTTGATTGTTTTGTAGCTAAATTGCTGGAACTCAACAAAATCAACTGCATTTTCTGCTGCACCGTCCGTCACCTGTCCCGTACCCTGTATGACGGCAAAAACGGTGGCAACCATGATATAGAAGAAGAAACCAATACTGCCTATGACGATAGCGAGGCAGATGGCTATTTTCTTGAGCCTATCGCGGTTCTGGTACGCGCTATAGATGGTCGATAGTGCCATAGGGGCTTAGCGGGGTGGTTTAGTCGTGCAGACCCGATCTTCCTCCTCACTGCTTTCAATAGATAAAGGTATTTTTGAGTTATTGATGATGAGCAGCCCTTTACCGATCTCCAGCCGTTCCAGATATGCCCGCTCCGGCTTATTGATATGCACCTTTTCATTGAGCTTATCGAACGAATCGCTCACTTTATGCTTCATGATGAGCGTAAGCGAGGATTGATCGAAAAGGTCGCAGGTGCGGGGAAAAGAGCTGTTGTAGTAGTGGTTTATCGACTGCACGATCGTCGTCACACCGGAGTTGTACTTTCTTCCTCGCAGAGCAAGAGATGCGAGCTTTTCTACGATCAGCCCCGATTGAAAGAGCTGGCTGGCTTCGTCAACAATGAGATTCTTAAACTTCGCTTTATTCTTCGGATGATTGATGTAATTCCAGTAGCTTTCCAGAATCACCGCCACCACGAAGTCTCGCTTGTCTACATACTTGAGTGCGAAAACAATTAGATCATCAGAGGCAAAATCAATATTCTGTTGTTTATTAAAGAGATAGTATTGCGGATGTGTTGGCTCTGTATATGAGCGCAAAACCGTGAGAAGGCTTTCAATGACTTTGTTTTTTGTGAGGCGATCTATCTCATTGATGAAATGCTGCAATACCGGCTGGGTATTCTCTTCCAAACATCGGTCATAGACGGCACCAATGGCTTTATTCAAATGAGTAACGTCCGTGATGCTGATCTTTTCATGAGCATAAAGTGTCATGCACAGGTTCAAAACGAATTCGATCTTCTGTGCCTTGTATTCCGGGCCTGAAAGATGGAATGGGTTGATGTAATAGATGGATCGTTCCGAGAGTTCGATATACTTGCCTTTCAAGTAGCTGGTCACCGCCTCAAATTCATTTTCCACGTCGAGCACAAACGACTGGTAGCCGATCATACGGGAACGGATAAGATCGAGCTTTATGAAATATGACTTTCCGGCGCCCGTGGAAGCAACGATCGAGCGGTTGTAGCTTTCTAGCTCTTTCCGATCGATAGTCACGAGCGAACGATTGATCTCATCAACGCCGTAGAGGATGCCGGTGTTGGAGGAAATTTGCGGAGTAATAAACGGAAAAGCAAATGACGCAACGTCAGTATTTATATCCCGATGATTCCTCGTCGCCGTACTGTTATGCCCGGCAATAAAGGCTCCCTGTAGTCCCTCTAACTGTTCGTGGTGATAAATTCTCGACTGCATCATCTTTCGATGAAGCAAACGCTCAAAATTCATATGCACCATGTTCAAGGCCTGAATACTATCTGAGCGAAAAGCAATCTCGATCTTGAGATCGATCGGCTTAATCTCTGATCGCAAATACTGTTTCTCGATCTTTTCAGTGCTTTCCAAGACAATCGTATCGGCAATATTATTCGGTTTATGCTGGGTTTGATCATCGAAGATCTTTGATTCTATCCGCTGCCTTTTCTGAGTAATTTTTGTGACCGTATCTTTTGAATCCTTGCTGGTGAAGGTGAACATGATGTCATTGGCGTAAGGAAACATGATTATTTCCTTGAACCAATCGATATAGGCGTATGAACCTAGCTCGCTGAAGAATTCTGTCCGGACAAAGAGCTTGTTGTTGATGCTCATCAGGTCAATATTCTCTTCCTCAATGAAATCGGGGCTGATCTTGTTAAGCACCGAGAACGGCAAACCGGCTTTCAAGGCTCGCTCTCGGTGCTCGTCGAACTGCTCATAAAATTCTCGATTGTTCAGAAACTTTTCCTCGTCTAAATACGCCATCATCACCTTAACGATGTCGCCCGTTTCCAAAATCTTACTCCGCAGATTGATTGCATTGAGCTGAGAGGTGAACGTTGTGAGAATCCCTATCATGCTCTGCCGAACCTCCTGAAAAATCTCTTCTTCGGTTATCTTTCGTTTTTTCTTGATGTCCTTTTCTTCGCGACTCACGATATCCTTTGAGAGCGTATATTTTAATTCGCTGAATTCGAGGATAAGGTAAAACTTTTTCGTGATAATTTCGTAGTCCTTATTTACCTCTCGGATAAAATCGGCATATTTCTGAAACAGATCATAGGTTCCGATATTGCGAATGCTGTAGGTATGCTCAAGTTGGTCAATATAGTCATGCGCGTTCGTTTTTCGGGTTTGGACGAGCACCCGAAGAGGATACTTGACCTCAATTTCCCGAAGTACCTGTTCAAAACCGATCACCGCTCGTTTCTTTTCCTCTTCGTCCATGAGGCCAAAGTTTGCGGGGAACACTTCGAGCCCCATGCGATATGAGCCATCGCGCATGATAATAACGCCGTCCTTAATATCCTTGAACTGCCAGAAATTGGATAATGTCTGGAATGCGGGCTTTGCCTTGAACATCAGATTACGGATGAATGACATGGATGAGGTAGTAAGCGGTTAAAACTAACAGGACAAGCCCCACAACAACAGCAATACCGATCCCAACAAACATTTTCGTGTGATCCTCCTTCTGATACACAAGCTGACGAGCCTGTACGGAGGCCATACCACTGCCAGCATAGTGATGGTAGATGAGGACTCTTGGCTTACTTTTGTAG
>CAYJBK010000049.1:0-4328 GCA_964368365.1 uncultured Candidatus Saccharibacteria bacterium | reverse complement strand
TAATGGGTCGCCACTGGCAACACCATGTAAAAATTCAACTTTTGTAGTAGGAGAAGATAAACGAGAGATGACGATAGAAATTTCTGCCTCGTATTTCGACAATTCCGAGAAGCGACAAGCCAGCAAAGAAAAACATGCTGAGCGTCGCAAGAATACTTCGTGAAGCGGCACCCACGATCCCAAAACCGACAAATAACGTGGCGATAAATACCAAAACGAGCTGTAGGATATTTAATCCCCAAAACAAGGTGACTTTGTAGCCATCAATTGATTCGGGAATATCTATCTTTGTTTTTCTATCTTCGTTCATTGGTGTTGAATAAGCGGCGTAAATTGACCACATGATTTGCGCCAGACTGTAGGCCGTTTCTCACGACCGACCTAAAACCGGACACTTCTGAAGCAAGCGCGATCTGCTGGATAAGATTATTGCTGTCGGCCACGACCGCCATACCAATGAGCATGAGTATCAAGTTGACAAGCGAAAACCCGCCGGAACTCAAGAAAACAAAGACCATGAGCAGGATCAGCAGATCGAATATCAGACTGAAGCTCGTCACAATAAATTTGTTCCAGAAAATCATACCCATCGTCTTAGTCATATCGAAAAAGAGCATGGGGGTGAAAATCGGGGCTAAGAGAATCATGACGAGCAAAATAAAGTACCGTTTGGCGTTTTTGAAGACAATGAAACCAAACAGGATGATATAGATCAGAACAAAGATAGCTAAACCTACGAGCGCTATGGAAAAACCACCGAATGAACTCCACAGGCCATCTGTAATGATGGCTTTTAATGCAATGGTTAGTCCTGTGGCCACGGGGCCATTAAAGAGGAAGCCTGCAAAAACCGAAGCCGTTTTAAGGATTGCTCCGGCGGCAAACTTTGCCAAGAAAACACTCGCAAACCCAAGAAGCATCTTTCCCATATCCCCTACAAAGTCATTGGAGTAGTCATTGTCGAGAGAAAAAAGGATTGATTTGAAGTAGTGCGTCACGATGAGCAAATACACCCACGCGAGGCCAATAAGCTCACTTAACCGTATGAGGTTATTGAAATTGATCGCCCGCTGTAGTTTGTCAGCAGAAAGTCCGGGGCTCATGTCGAGCACATCGGCCGGTACGTTGAACAAGAAATTAAACCCCGTGTACTCCGCTACTTTTCCGACAGCTACTCCTAACCCTCGTACCACCTTCCCAATGACGACGCCGATCACATCATTAATGGTTTTCCTTACGCAATCTATGGTATCGACAACAATCAGAATGCACCGAGGATCTTGAGTCGTGGTTTGTGTGTCACTTATCTGTCTTGAGAGCAGATCCGTATTGTTGATATCTGCACTTGTGGGAAGTTTGTCAGCAATGCTTTGCGAAATGTCCGCATAGAAATGACTGATATAGACTTGGTGAAGGGCGAAGACGAATGCTCCAGAAATAAACAACATACTGAAGCCCACGATAACGGTCTGAATAATATAGTTTGAACGGGCAACGTCGTCATGATTTCCTGAATTTCTGATTACTCCGGCAATGGCAATAACGAAAACGCCAATAACTAGACTTATAGCAACAACGACTGGAACATAGTTCGCGAGTACGGCGTTAATCAGACTGTCCATAATTTATTTGGGGAATACTGCCCATTTGATTACAGCCTCCATAGCCATAACGGAAATAAATCTTGGGTTGTGGGTTCCAATGGGCACTGATCCGAGCCAATGTTAATTTTTCATCTACACCATTCTTTTCGAGCATGGTGCTATCTGCCAGAACGATGCGATTCGTTTCGGGATTACGGAAAATAAGAAAGGAAAACAAACCTGCCGGTTGTGTTTGGGCGCTACGTACCTTGAGAATGTCTTTGTCTTCAATGCTTGGGTCACTGACATCGAAAATCCTATCGCCGATCTGCATCCTCCAATCCGGTTTCGTTTTCATAAACGCGGCAAGTTTTGGCATTGACGCATAGCGCCAGTCATAGAGCTCGATACCCGTGACTTTCTCCGTTTTCTCATCGCTATCGCATACAACCGTGCCAAGCTTTACGAGAGTTGGCGTATCGCTCAGGAATCCCTTGTCTCGTGCGTACTGATACCGCGCCTTCCCGTTATTCTCCAGGTAGTTGAAGCTCTCCGGCACAATGAGGGTTAGGTCTCCCCCTACAGCAGAAGTGGATCCGCTATTGATGAAAAGCATGTCCTCGAATTTTCTTCTGGAAAATTCTTGATCTCGGCCACCCAGCCACTGCGCAAGCTCACCAGTGAATGAATCGACTGTTTGGTGCTGTAACTTTGCCGCGTACGCGCTACTGTTCCAATATGATGCATCCGCAACAACAGTTTCCTTTTGCGATGCCGTATTGTCGGGAGTCGGCGAAGAAATGCGCCAGATTTGTACATATACCGCTGTGGCAAATATCAGACTGAGATACAGAATTGCCCTCGCATTGAAATTCGGTATAAATCGTTTTATGAGGCGATCAAACCGATAGAGCAGATTATTTCTAGGTGGTGCTCCTTGTTCTTCGTTCATGGGTGTGTAATTAACTTGCGAGTCCGACTATTCCGAGCACATGGAGAATGAGGCCAATAACAAAAATTGCGCCGAATGTGGTGACAACGCCGATCACGGTACCTTTGAGTCCATTCTTTGCTTCTTGAGATTTCAAGAGATCAGAACCCGAAGACTGTAATTTAATGCCATACCAAGCGATCATGATTACCGCATAAAGGACGGCGATCCCGAAAATCACGCCAATCGTTATGTTTGCAATATCTCGAACAGGTTTCATCTCAGCCGAGCTGAACACGGACATATCTGCCTTGGGTAACTCTACTGCTAGGGCAACTGAGACTCCCATAAAGAACAACGAGATACTAGCGATTAATGACGTAAAGATTCTTTTCATTTGAATTTTGTATGAATTATTTATAAATAACGCTTAATAACGACTTACCCAGGCTTGAATACAATCCGATTACTACTAATATGATCGTCTCCAACTACGAGCGGAGTATCGCTGATAACAACTGCCCCATCGACCACCAAGCCTTGCTCTTTGGATTTAGAGAGGTAGTTTTGAAAGAAGGTTGCCAGCTTGTTGCTGGATATTGTCGGTATTTTGTCTGTAGGAAACAGCACGAATTCTGCAATGCTCAGTCCGGTCTTTTCTATCAACTCCATTTTTTCCAGAAACTCTAGATCTCCTTCGACATCACAAGCAATGAACTGTTGGTTCTCTGACCACGTTCCAATAATTTTTCCAGTAAATTCCTTTATATCTTTTGGGACACCATACTCCTCATGCTCTCCGATTTTTTCCCATGTGCCATTACGCTTCACGGAGGTATTTTTGAGTCCCCCGTTTTCGTATTCGACCAGCAACTCTTTGTTGAATTTTGGTTGAATAAACCATATGGGATACTGATTCGTTTCGGCAAGAATCATGATTTCTCGCAGATCAAAGAACTGCTTCAACTCCTTGTTGAAATTAGTATCAATCGAAACACTTTCAGTCACTTGAGATTCTAACGTCGTCACCGCCTCCCTTTTTTTCTCTTTAAAGATATGGCTTCCGGGGTGTACTTGTTTGAGAAATTGCGCCCAAGGCAGATATTCAGCGTCTGATACGCTTTTACTGCCACTAGACAGCGCGGTGCTCATTTCAAGGACAATCTCTTCTAATATCGCAACGTAGCTGTTTATCATAGAAAGGAGAAAAGTTTTACGCGCTCTCTCGTATCCACCCCCAAGCGTCCCTGTTTCGTAAGTTTTACCGTCTTTTCTGATGCGTAGACAGGCTCTAGAAATTGTTCAGACTTTTCCAGCAACAACATGTTTGTGGTTACTATTTTCAGTTTTTGAAGAACAGCAGCATTATTAGCTATGATGTTCAGCCAAAAAGACTGCTCCATACTCGGCGTTTGAAATATGAATCTGAGCGTAGACTGTTTGCGCTCCTCGGGACTAAGATAGCTTATGTATCGTTCGATCTTCCGCCCCATGGCCTCTCTGGATTTCACGGTGCGCTCAAATTCGCTATATATGCAGAACTCCCGCTCACTGACTGTATAGAGTGCGGTGTAATCGGGAGTAAATACTTCACTATTTTTTTCACTCCTGAAATCGTATGATCCTGAGCGCAATTCACCCTTGAACGTGATATCGAAGTTTGCCGACTTATTTTTTGCCTCCATACTCGCAAGCTCAGTCACCTGTGATTCATGATTAAAAAGTCCCCAAGAAAAGAGAGTGTTTGCTTGGGGATAGTTATTTATGAAATTGTCGTCATACATTCCTCGTTCCTCTAATGCCTTGAGTCCGTT
>CAYJBK010000048.1:0-7537 GCA_964368365.1 uncultured Candidatus Saccharibacteria bacterium | reverse complement strand
ATGAAAATCACTGGTTCATCTGAATCAATTCCAATAAGCACTGTTATCCGACTCGTGGTAACACTGAAATCGGTACACATTCCAGCCGACGCAGCACCAACAATACCTCTGATTTCCTCTGGTCTGAGTGCTCTATTCCAGACGCTTACCTCATCCAATACACCGTGCCAGGGGGATGTACCGTCTTTCCGCGCACCAAAAGTAAACGGATCTGTATTCTGCCTGACAGGAAACGCCACATCAGCGCGAGAAAAGTGAGCACCATCGATATACAAATCACGAGTAGCCGTAGTAGAGGTGGCTCCTTTTACTGAAAGCACCACTGTAATGTAATGGAACTGTGAGTCATAAACAGGCGTAGAGGTGGCGTGTGCTTTTTCACCGAAGAAAAGTCCGCCCATACCATCCGCAGTAAGAACAAAATGGCCACCCTTCCGGAGAATTGTTCCTGGCCCATTCGTCGCAGGACGAATCCATGCGCCGTACGAGTATGAGCCCGACGGATTCAGGAGCGGCGAATCAGATACGGTGGTAAACGCACTCGTGGCACCGAACGAAAACCCGCGTCCTACTTTAGCGTTTGTGAAGGAAACCCCGTTCACGCTGAGAGGGTTTTTATGTGCAAAGTCATCACCACTGCTTTCCCCTTTCCAAAGTGCCACAAGATCATCCGGAGGGACGATGCATACGTCGATCTCTGTCGCCACTTTTACGATGGTGAGTGGCTGAGACATGGCACCCGACGAGTCGATAATCTGAATCTGAAAACGATATGTCCCCTCCGTTGGTATGGTACCGGTCAAAACCCCATCCTGAGTAAGTATCGTACCCGGAGGAAGACCGCCCAACGAAATAACGCGGTAGGGTGCCACGCCTCCGGATATACCGATCGCATCGGATGATGGCTTACCTGCAGGAGAGGGAGGAAGAATACTGCTCGTAAGTGCGGCATCACTCTTACAAATACCGCTCTGAAGCGCCTTGTGTCCGTGAGCAATCTCAAGGGGGGAGAGAGCTCGACGATGTATCTCAATCTGGTCCAACGCTCCCGCAAAATTTCCACCACCCGCGGTTCTTCCGATGAGAAGGTTGCTTGAAGTAGAAGGAATTATGTCCGTGTGCCGCGCTATCCCCCTGGCAACGCCGTCAACATAGAAAGTGATGAGTGAGCCCGATCTCGTAACCGCAAGATGATACCAGGTATCTGGTATGGGCGAGAAAGGAACTTTTCCAATAAAATATTTTGGTGTGGCAGAGCTTTCGTTCGCGAAAAGCTGGAGTCCGTCGTCTGCCAGGAAAAATGACCAGTTTGATGGAGTAATGGAAGGTGACGCCGAAAGAAACGCGTTGGGCATCTGGTTGGCACTCCCCGCGCGCACCTTGTCAAAATTCGCCCAAAGCTGAATCGTAAAATCGTTCTTTTGGAAATCCCAGTCGGTGCTTCGAGGTGAGTACGCATAGTCATCCACACCGTCGAGAATAAGAGAATTTCCGATACGTCCCGTACCATACCGTGCTCCGTTCTCGAGTGTCGTTATGAGCGTGGACGGAGAAGCCACAGACGGCGTGCTACCAAGACCCGTAGCGCGACCAGCGAGGGACAAGGGCGAAAAGTCGCTGCACCCTCCGCGAACGCATGCGGCGCGCACACTCTCCTCAAGCGCAATCGAGCCAGCCGTTCGAGCTTGACTAAACGATGAGCTCCCTCCAGAGACAGGGGCCGCAGGGGGTTGTATAAACGTTGGACGGAATTGAGATCCCACTCCAGTAAACCAGATCCGAGTGCCGCCGGATACCGGGGGGCGTAATGGATCGATTTCAGCCGTCAGTGGGAAGAACGCGTTACAGATATGCGCCATGCACAAACTCTGGACACCGGTATTCGTCAGTGTTGAGGGACGCTTAACCACTTCATATACAGACACCCCGCTCGAAGTCCTCCCACTCAGATTCAAGCTGTAACTAGAGGGAATGCTGTCTATGCTTAGTCGAGAACCAAATCCAAAAATAGGATCAAACTGAACCTCCTCTTCCTTCTGAATTGCCGCGCGATTGATATAATCCCTACTCTCCCCGTCTCCACTAAAACGCGCAACGAGACCAGTAACGTCAACGACGCATGAGTTTGCTAAAGAAAGGGCATCAAATGAATTACCACCAATGGTACTGCTCGCTGTTACAGGACATGGAGTGGTGGAAAGTCCGGAAATAAGAAGGATGTCGCACGTTTGAAGTGCGCGGCTGTAATAATAGAGCTCATCGAGAATACCGTAATACGAAACCGACGTGTCTGGATTTGTGTTGCCTCCTGTCATGGCTCCGCCGATAGTTATAGGATCTTCTTCTGCGTCATCATTCCCGATTGCACCGGTAACGGTAAGTGTCGCAGAAGTTTCGAGAGCACCATCAACATACAGTTTTAGGAGGCTGTTCTCCACATCGCGCACGAGGGCCAGATGATGGAAGGTGCTGTCGCCGCTTACGGTCTGGGTACCCGTCAAAGCCTGGCTATTGTTATCAGAATCCACGATTGTGGCGCTCGTCTTTCCATTAACAATCCCCAAGCTGTAAAGACTACGGGTGTTCGAGGGACAGCTGCCACCACATTCATACTTTTGAAATATGGTTTCGGAAACATTGGTGTGGTTTGCTTTAGACCATAGAGCGACCGTAAAGGAGCCGCGCTGAGGATTAAGATTCGTATGGTTTCCGACTCGTTCCTGGTCTTGAGCAGTACCCGAAGGAGCCCCAAAGCCCGCATTGAAGCTTCCACCTTGGCCATACTTCCCGGCCGCAAAGGTCATTGTGCCTCCATGAAAGGAAGCAACACTATTTCCACGAGCTGAATCGAGTCCGTTGCCATTCTGTTCCCACCAACTTACGAGACCATTCACAAGACTCGAAGAGAGGGCGACAACTTTTTGTGAGAAAAATTGCGATGCCGTAGCAGAAAGACTGTCTGTTACTTGGATGGTAAAAGTGGCGGTACCCGTAGCAGTTGGGGTACCGCTCACGATTCCTGAACTGGAAAGAGAGAGACCCGCGGGAAGTGATCCGGATGCAAGCGAATAGGTATATGGGCCAGTACCACCCATACCATCTATTGAATAGGAAGTGGAGACCGACTGTGCCAGTGGACCCACTTCAAGCGTACTCATTCCCACCGGCTTTCCACATTTTCCCTTGTTTCCTGCGTTATACACAGACTGAACCTCTATAAGAGTGAGGGCTGTGTTGTATACACTTACTTCATCGATCTCGCCATTAAAAAAGTAGTCGTTGGGATACGGGGACAAAGTACCCGAACAGTGAAAGTTGACCGAATTAGAGTTCAGGTCGGTGTTGGACGCACCTATGCGAGCCCTAAGGCACGTGGATGTAATGGAACCGTTTGCGGCACTATTGATAGAAGATGCAGCAAGCACGCCGTCCACATACAGATTCGCCACTCCCCCTCCGCGCACACCAGCGACATGGTGCCACTGGCCATCGTTTAAGGCCGTAGGGCCGGTGGCTACGACTTCATCTCCATCGCTATCCCGAAAATCAAAAGCTGGCTTCTCATTTGCATTGATATAAAGACGGATTCTTGGCGTGTTGTTGCCATGGTTTTCGTAGATAGTAGCGAGTGTGGAGTAGTTGTTGCTGAATTTTATCCACGCCTCTATCGTGGTAGATCCCGTGCCCATCTGAAGATTGGCGTTGTTGGGAACCACAATGCCAAACTTTGATTTATATAAAAGGAATCCATGGCCCACAGTACTCGTTGCAAAGTTACCTGCCACAGAACCTGCTCCGCCGTTATCAATATTCTCAGCAGTATTGCCGCCTGTGGCGTCAGCTAGGGTTCGGTCGCCCGACCACCAGCTCACGAGGCCAGTAGGCGCAGCAACGCATGAACCCGTGGCCGATGCCAACCTCCGCTCGATAGACGCTGAAATCGCAAGCGCGGCAAGCGTTGCAATAATCACAAGAAAAATATGGACAGTAAGGGTGTGTCTCAGATGCACCGTAGTACCCTACTAGTATACCGGAAGCGTCCCAGGAAAGGACCCACTTATCCACTACACAAGGCATGGTTTTAGACGTTGTATGTGAATACGACTATCAGTATAGTGAAGACTATATGAATCTTGAAACAACGAACAGACATACGAGGAACATCGCTATACTATTCCTTCAAGACGGAGACAGGCGATGGGCGCGACGCGAGGGCGTAAGCTACGCCGAGGGGTACAGAGCGATGGCAAAAAAAATCGCACTTCTTGTCGACTATCTTCATACACAAGGAATAACCAAGCTCTACCTTCCCACCAACTCAGTGGCAAATCTGTCTCGGCCCCCGGATCAAGTTACCGGATTTTTCGAGGCATATCTTAAGATCCCCGAGTATACGCAGCTCGGAGTAAAAATAGTCTTGCATGGAAATTTTGACCTTACCCCACCGGACTTCAAGCCTCGCTACCAAGAACTAGAGCGAATAACTTCTGAAAATAATGAGTTTACACTTCACCTCCTTCTTAACTGGTCCACACTGGATGAGCTCACGCGAATCATGAGGAAACTACAGACCGATAGAAAAGAAGTGACGCCGGCGACACTTATTGAATACTCGGACATACCCGAGAAAATCGATCTGATAATCCGAACAGGAAAAGTACGAAGACTCTCTTCCTTCATTCCCCTTTCTGGTGAATACGCAGAGCTCTATTTCATGGACATCTTGTTTCCTGACCTCACGGAATCAGATATACAGGCAGCCCTCGACCACTATTTTTCTCAAGAGAGAACACTCGGCGTCTAAAAAACAACGCCGCCCCAAGTACCAGGGCGGCGTGACGTGGCGCACGTGTGCGCCACAGGCGATCATCCTTCTCGAACCACGACGCCGATGGTCGGGCCGAGGTCACGGATGTCCTTCGTGGCAACGAACACTCCGCGGCGGCCACCTGAGGCAGAAGCCGTGATCCCCGAGTCCCCCATCACCTCAGCCACGAACCGGATGAAACCGTTCGGATCCTCGGTCTCCACCTCGAAGACTGGGGTAACCAGCCCACCGCCGAGATTTTCGAACATCGCCGCTGGATTGCACTGGAGACGATGGGTCCAGGCCCAGGCAAGCGACGCGGCGACCAGCCGATCATGCTCCTCGGCCAGTGCGCTCACAGCGACCAGGTACGGTCCCACCCGCACACCACCCATCCAGCCACAGCTCTGGAGCTTACTGCCTTCAGGGAAACGCCTCGGGGTTACTTCGATGCTTCCCCAGAAGTCTTCGGGGAACCCCAGAAGAAACTCGCCAATCTTGCGCCGAGCGTTCACGGGCGAGTTCGAGGTTGCGAACTTGTTCGACCGGAGAGCGTGGCCAGAATTCAACCGGCCGAAATACTCAGCGTCCATCTCGCCAGCCTGACTGATCTGACCGAAAACCACATAGGCAGACGTCCCAAGCGCCGTCATGATCTGCGTCCCGCAAACAAACAACTCACAGGGAGTAACTTCCCTCTCGCCCAAGCACCAGAGCTTCCCGCTGTCCACGATCCACACTCCTCTCATGTATAGAAAAGGCCAGGCAAGGCCTCTCTAATCTCTTTCGCTATACAAACTGTAGTAAAAAGAAGCTCACGTCAAGCCCGCATGCAGTCATGTACTTACGAAAGCGCCTTGAGGTCCTGCACGAGTTCGGATCGCATTCGGACCAGCGAGCTAGCTAGTTGCACGGAAGCCTCTGGTTTTTGAGAAATAAGTTTCTCAAGCGCATCATGTGAACTTTCGTCGAGCTCTTTGCGCATCTGATTGGCCTCAGCTGGAGTAAGTAGCGCCACGACCTCAAGAAGCAAACGGGCAACTACTCGTCGCTCGAGCCCCTCTTTTATTTTGACATAAGAAACAATCTCAGAACTGAGACCACATTCACGCAACACATCTTCAACAAATTCACCAATAAATGTGGGATTCTTTTCCTGTACGTCAGTCATGGCGTGCAAATATTATGTAAGTAAATTTAAGCCTCCGCTGGAAACTGTCGCCGCGGTTTTCGTGGCAGCGCGCGTCGTAAATTTTGCCATTTTCCAGAGCGTAGGAAGCCCTGTGCCATTCAAAGCCCCATTGAGTGCGGCACCACCGTATCGGCGAATCTTAGCGATAATGCCTGAATATTTTTCGAGTCTTTGCTGCGACTCTGCTACCTGGGGCTCAATCACACACTCGAAGCGCTCAAGAATCTGTGTTACTGCGTCCATATCGACTTCCGTAAGCCTCTCTTGACCGATCAGAAACTTTTCGATACGGGCTACATCTAACTCAAGAGACTTCAGAATCGCTGGATCGCGCACGACCTCCGGCAACTGTAACTTATCCCGGACCAAACTTATCTTAGCTTCCCGCACTGCCCCCACAAAATTCATCCACTCGGCATTATCAACCGCATCATATCCCAACTGATTAGGGTCTTCCGCGATCATGCGCTGGAGAGCGATAAGATCAAGCCGGGGGTCCCGATCCGCGCTCTGTCCCTCTTCATCGCGGATAAGCCCGCGAGACTTATCCATATATTCCTGAAGCGTGGCAAAATCTCCACTTCTTCGATATTCGCGCATCATTTCAAGCCCCGCACCAGTTGCCATACTCGCACCAAGATATCCTGCAATTCCCAAAGGGATCTTGCTTAGAGTCTCGGAAACAGCGGAAACTGCTGCGAGAAAATCCTGAAGCGAATCGGCCTGCGCCCAAATAGACCCGAGCTTTTCGACGAGCTGCGCTGAGACCCATGCAGTGATCTTTTCTGAAATAGCGCCAGAACCAAACTCTGCCGCAACGACCCCGCCACCGACTCCGGCGATCTTTGGTCCAAGCACAGCTCCGGCCCAAAGCGCGAGGTCCGTCGAACCCTCCTTCAAGGTTTCAAGCATACCAACTCGGTTCTCGTCATGTAAAACTTTGCTTAAAAGTTCAACCGCCTCGCCGTCAAACCGATCAAGTTTCCCGGTCGTCAATTTATCTAGAATGACCTCCGCATACTGCGCATCACTTTCTTTGAGTCGGGCAATCTCCGTGGCTCCAAGAGTAACCGGCGCAGGAAGATTCTCGTGCGTATTTTCGGGAGCAGCGATCTCGCTTTCAATCTCTTCCAGCGTTTTCATGGCTACCAGTATATCACAGTGCACGTCCGTCTTTTCGGCGATTTTTGGCCCGCCACTCCTCGATCTTTTTGTGGTCACCACCGGTCAAAACGGGCGGAACTTTATATGCCTTGCCTTTCCACTCTAAAAACTCAGGACGAGTATATGCCGGAACGCCTGCACCGTGCCGATTTTCTTCAATTGAATCCTCTTTTCCGAGCACGCCCGGTATCTGGCGCGCCACAGCCTCAAGTATTACAAGAGCCGGAAGCTCCCCGCCTGAAAGTACATAGGGACCCATGGAGAGCTCCTTTGCCTTCAAGATCTTTTTAACACGATCGTCGATCCCTTCGTATCGACCTGCGATAAGAACGATATGCGCATCACGCTTCGCGAGCTTCTGAGCCACTGTATTA
>CAYJBK010000047.1:3003-7679 GCA_964368365.1 uncultured Candidatus Saccharibacteria bacterium | reverse complement strand
GATGTTATAAAAACTGCTGACTGGGTAATAGATCTTGGCCCCGATGGCGGCGATCGCGGTGGGGAGCTTGTGGCAGCTGGCACCCCAGAACTCGTCTCAAAAACCAAAGGCAGCGTGACGGGGGAGTACCTTGCGTTAATGCTCTAGGTGTGGTACAGTATACGCACCATCGTTTGGTGCGCACATTTTGAGGAGGAGCTAAGTGGGGAGCAGGTTAGACTACGGGGTGCTCATGAGGTTTGCACGGTCGCTGGACCGTCTCGCAGAGACGTGGATCGATGCCAAGATGCGTGAACAGAACAAGATCTTCAGGACATTGGGGATCTGTTTGCGATTCCGCGTCTCGATGAACGAGGCAGAGACCGCGGCGATCGTGTGGGATACCTTCGGTGCGTGTCTCGAAGTGCGCGCAGTCGGTCAGGGCGGGGTGATTATCTTGCAAAAGGATCACCCAACGGCTGACCTGGCTCGGGTCCCGGAGAGCGAGCTGGAGCGAGTGATGGCAACTATCATGCGGCTCTCCTCGAAGCCGCTCACGCGGGAAGAGCAGGATCCGGGCCGAGAGAAGTTCGTTGAGTTCCTGGGCAAGGGGGAGCCGGCTGCGACGATCTTTGATCGCAGAGGCGCCTTCATGGTGGTGACCTCCAAGCCCGAAGCCAGAGAACACCTTGGCCACATGATCGAGAACGAGCTGCTCACTCAAGCTGGCATCATGACGCTCTCGAATCAGATCGAATCGTCGAAGCTGCGCGCTGGGCAGCAGCTTTCCGAGCGCAAGATCTTCTCCTCAGGTCGCTCCTCGACGATTGTCCTGGATCACGATCGCGTGATCTGTTACCTTAAGTAATGCCGGTAGCGGCAGACAGGACAAAAAAAGCGGTCCCCGCGAGCACATGGCTCACGGGGATTTTTCATACACAGCTCCCGCTTCGCTAGTTTGTGATACAATTATCGTATCTATGATCGGACATTTCTTCGCAGAAGTTTTGGCGATTATTTTTGGATTTATTAGGAGTGTCGTCGAAATTTTCATTCAGGCTCTGCAGTCGGCGCAAGGAATTTTTATTCTCGCGCTCCTTGTGGCCGTCGTGGGAAGTACATTCGCTTTTCTCTCGCCAGACCTTACTTTTCTCGGTGTTCCGGGGCTCGTTCACATTTCTGATCTTTCGGGTATCTCGCTCTACGCTCTGTTTACTGGCATCCTGACCTCGCTTCTGTATTTGTTTCTTTCTCTTTGGTGGCTCTGGCTCTTTTTCTTGCTCTTTGAGCCAACGCGGCAGCTCTGGATCCACTGGCGCCAAGAGCTCTTTAAGGCTGGGACTAAGTGGATACTCTGGGAACTTAGGATGCCCCGACTTGTCACTCAGACACCAGAGGCTATGGATCAGGTGTTTGCTTCGTTGCATGCACTCAGGAACTCTGCGGGAAACTTGGCGGAAACCTATATCGATGGAGAAATTACGCGATGGTTTACCTTTGAGATGGTGAGCTTTGCTGGCGAAGTTAAGTTTTATCTTCGAGCCTACTCCAAGCAAAAGGACCTCATAGAATCAGCCTTTTTTTCCTACTATCCGGACGTGGAAATGGTGGTTGTTACGGATGACTATCTGAATAAGATGCCGAAGAATATGACGGATATGTACGCACAGAATCTCGATATCTGGGGGAGTGAGATGTCGCTTACTAAAGAAGAAGCGTATCCCATAAAGACGTATCCCAATTTCGAGACGCCAGATCCTGAGAAACGACTCGACCCCATCTCAACATTTTTGGAGCTTTTGGGAAAGCTCAAGCCGGGTGAATTCGTGGGTATCCAGTTTCTTTTGGCACCTGCTGATAAGAGTTGGTTCAAAAAATATTCTGACTTAATTAAAAAGCTCAAGAAACCAGAAGAAGATAAACAGGATGAGAAGACGGGAAAGTTCTCTTTTAACATACGCACACCAGGGGAAACTGAAGTTTTGGAAGCGGTCGAGCATAACCTCTCAAAGCCTGCTTTCGATACCGTAATCCGTTTCTTGTATTATTCGCCAAAAGAAAGCTATCTCGATACGTTTCCGCGCCGCGGTATCACTGGCGCGTTCAATCAGTATGGCCTGCTTGATCTCAACTCCTTTGGTCGAAATGAGGGCATGTCTACTCGTGCGCAGGTGTGGGATTACCCGCATATTTTCCCGGCGATCCGTACTGAATATAGAAAACAGCGTCTTCTTCAGCTCTATCGCGACAGAGAGATTCCACCCGAGACGAGTTGGGGCAAGTGGTATGTAAGTCACCCTTTTAATTCTGGCCGGCACACTCGGTTCTTTAAGCTCAACACTGAGGCGTTGGCAACGTTGTTTCACCCACCAACAGAATTTGTGCTTACTGCTCCGCATGTTAAGCGGGTCGAAAGCAGAAAGGCTGGTGCGCCTGCGGGCCTTGCAATTTTCGCTGAGGAAGAGGCGCTTGATAAGTTTTATCCCGAAGGGAAATAGGTATGGACTCATCCGTCACGCTTACATCGTTAGGACAGGGGATGGGAGGTTTCTTTGGTGCCATCCCCCTCGGCTATATTTTTAGTTTGTTTCATGACGTTATTTTGGTTTTGGACGTTGGGTTGGTGATAATCCTCACTTACACGCTTATTCAGCTGGAGCCGTTTCGACCCCGCTTCCACCACGATCCTCGCGCACTGATTTCCAAGGACGAGAGAAGGATTCCGACACTTCGTGATGCTGGTATTGCTCTGCGGTGGAAATCTATTCGTGCCAAGGCGGAGGCTGTGCCACCACAATCACTTACGCTCGGTATTATTGAGGCAGATAGCTTTGTGGATGATGTTTTGAAGCGAATGGGCCTCTTGGGGCAGACCATGGCCGATCGGCTTGAAGCAATCGATACGGGAGACATACAGACGCTTGACCGGCTCTGGACTGCTCATCGTGCGCGTAACAATCTCGTGCATTCTCCCGGCTATGTCATGGGCGAGCGTGACGCTCGAAGATACATGGATGACTACGAAGCCTTTCTGAAGGAGTTGGGTGTGATCGAATAGGCACCGTGCTAGAATAGAGCCAAATGGCTTCTGAAGGAAAAGTACAGATAATTAAATATGCTCCGCCGCCCTCGGAGTTGCCGATGCTGGGTAATGTGCGTCCCACCGACGTCTCTTTCATTGGGCGTACTAACTACGTGGCTGCGCTCGAGGAAAAGCGGTTCATTTTTGGTATTAAGCGGAAGGATCGTCGGCGCCACCTCTACATAATTGGTAAAAGCGGGGTTGGAAAGTCGAAGCTTCTGGAGCTTTTGCTCCGACAGGATATTGCGCACGGGCACGGGCTCTGTCTCCTGGATCCCCACGGTGATGTGATAGAGGAGATGCTTTCTTTTGTTCCCGAGGATCGTATTGAAGATGTCTGTATCATAAATCCAGCGGACTTTGAATTTCCGGTTTCTTTCAATCCACTGGCGAACGTTGACCCAGCTTTTAAGCATCAGTTGGCCCAGGGACTTATCGAGGTCTTGGCCAAGCAGTTCGGTGCCAACTGGACACCACGTCTCGAACATGTGTTTCGCTTTACCACGCTCGCACTTCTCGACTACCCGTACGCTACGATGAGCGGCATGATCTCCATGCTCACTGATCGTAACTATCGTCAGAAGGTGGTGGAGTACATACAGGACGATATGGTCAAACGCTTCTGGGCGATTGAATTCGCCGATTGGTCTGAGAAGTTTGATACTGACGCCATCATCCCGCTCGTGAACAAGCTCGGCCAGTTTCTCGCGTACCCGATGCTCCGCAATATTTTTGGCCAGACCGGCAATAAGGTTCGACTTGAGGACCTCATGCAGCAGAAGAAGATCATTTTCATTAATCTTTCCAAGGGTCGCATTGGTGAAGAGAACTCGAGCTTCTTTGGTTCAATGTTTATTACTAAGATCAAGCAGGCTGGTATGGCACGTGCCGCGCTTCCAGAGGATCAGCGCGATGACTTCTATGTATACGCCGACGAGTTTCAGAACTTGGTGACGGACACCTTTGAGAACTTAATGTCAGAGGCGCGTAAATATGGTCTTTGCCTTACTATGGCTCACCAGTATATCGGTCAGCTTTTACCAAAGGTGCAGGCGGCGGTTCTGGGGAACGTGGGAAGCATGATCACCTTCCGTGTGGGAGGGGAGGATGCGATTCGACTCGAAGCTGAAATGACGCCGATTTTCCGCGCGCGTGACATGATCAACCTGGGAATGCAGGAATTTTATATCAAGCTCATGATTGATGGTGAGTCGTACGACCCCTTCTCGGCAGAAACTTTGAAGATCATGCCGCCCCCGCATCCTTCGTATAAGGACAGAATCGTTGAGGCGTCCCGTAAGAAATTTGCCACGCCACTTAAAGAGGCAGAGAAATTGATGCGGGATGAAGAGGAGGCTATTTTCAATATGAATCGACAGAAGTCCAGCGGGGGAGGTGCTGCCGCAGCCTCGTCTCCCGCGGTCGCCGCGGCCCAAGCCGCAGCGCAGTCGAATCCCGAACCCTTGATTTAATTTTTCATATGAAAATTCATTATGTTGGGCTCTCGTGTTTTTTGATCGAGAACGAAAAAGGATTTCGAGTTTTGGTTGATCCTTTTAATGATGCTTCCGAATGGATCCTGGGTCCAAAGTTTCCTAAAGAGTTCAACGGAAAA
>CAYJBK010000047.1:0-2993 GCA_964368365.1 uncultured Candidatus Saccharibacteria bacterium | reverse complement strand
TCCGCGAAGTCTAAAGAAGCGGCGGATGAATTCTTGGACTTAGATAAACTGCCGAGGATATTAATTAGAAGTAAACATATTTAACAACTATGGGACTAAATAGAAAACAGTTTAAAACAGAGTTCAACGGAAAACCATTTGGCGCAAATATTGTACTTTCCTCTGAGCCTGATTCGGATCATGCGTATGCCCCAGGTGGGTGGCTCACGAATGCACCGGAAACTTTGCCGAACAGTGATCCTTTTCCAGGGTTTGATCTGCGGGGCACGATAATCTATGAATATAACGGCGATGTAAACATCGCCTGGCAATACACGATCGATGGTGTCCGTCTCGCACACTTTGCGGATAATGCACATCTTCTGACCCCCGACCAGCTTTCTGAGATTGGTCCAGTCGACATTGTTTTCATGTCTCCTCAGAAGGTTGAGTGGGCGAGGGCAGAGACCCATGAAGTAACTAGGAAAAATATCGCGGCACTGAAACCAAAGTTAGTTGTTTGGGCGCATCATATTACCCCCGAGGACTTGCCCGCGGTGCAAGACCCAGAGATTCTTCGACCATTTTTCAAAAACTATTTCAAAACAAAAGCTGCTACGAATAAGGGCTATCGGGATGAAAGTAGTTTTATGGAGCTCTGTTATCTGCTTGAAAACGCTACGTATTTAAATGACGAATATTCTGGTCTCGTCCTCGAGACCTCTATGCTCGAAGTGACACCAGAACTTTTGAAAGAGGGAAGCGAGAAGCCAAAAGGAGTACTATTCCGAAGTATGTTGGCCGAGTAACGTGTAACCTTTTCGGGCGCTCGCACAGCAGCGTTTCTGTTGACACGAGGTTAATCTAAAGATAAACTTTATATATGAAAAACATCGTGGGCCTTAAGGAGCTGCGGGAAAATACTGAAAAGTATATTTCCGAGATTGGTAAAGGAAAATCGTTTACGGTGGTGCGCCGCTCGCGTCCCATTTTTCGCCTTCTCCCTGTTGATGAGTTTGGGGACGAGGGGGAGTGGGAAACGGTACTCGATCTTACTCGTGGAAAGAAGTCGTCGATTACCGTGAGCCAGCTCCTTGGGAGAATAAAGCACTTTAATGCCGGACAAAATAGAAAAGTTTCTTAGGAAACTGGATTCACGCCGACTCGCGTTAGTTACGGAAGTTCTTGCTCGGATACAGTCGGGAGATTTTGTGGGGATGAATGTCAAGAAATTGGGAGGTTTCCAGAACCGTTTTCGTATCCGAAAGGGAGACATTCGAATCAAGTTTTCTCTGGATGATAAGAATAGAGCGATGCAAATAGAAATCCAGTGGCGCAGCGATACCACCTATAATTAGAAGATGAATCCGGAGGCTCGATCATGTAAAAAGTGCAGAACGGACTTTCGCATAGAACCGGAGGATTTTGCTTTCTATGCCAAGATGCGGGTTCCTCCGCCGACACTGTGCCCCGAGTGTCGGCTTGTTCGTCGTTTGGTTTTGATGAACGAGCGGGTGCTCTATAAGCGCACTTGCTCGAAATGTTCGAAGCCCGTTATCTCCAATATGTCGGAAGTTGCTCCGTTCCCAGTGTATTGCAACGAATGTTGGTGGGCGGACGACTGGGATCCCATCGAATATGGCCAAGAATTTGATTTTAATCGGCCATTTTTCGAGCAATTTAAGGAGTTGTACCATAAGGTTCCTTGGCAGAATTTGCATGTTCTGGCACCTACTTTGATACGGAGTGAATACTCCCACAACTGCTCCTACCTCAAAGATTGCTACCTCCTTTTTACCTCAGACTACAGTGAGAATTGTATGTATGGGAATTCTGTGGAATACACGAAAGATTCTCTCGATCTTTTATTTGCTCACTCGTGCACTGAGTGTTACGAGAGCGTGAATATTCAGAAATGTAACCGCACGTTTTACTCTGTGGATTGTGCTGAGTGTTTCAATGTGTACGCCTCGAAAAATTTAGTGGGTTGCTCCGATTGTGTGGGGTGCATAAATCTCAAAAACAAGAAATATCACATTTTTAACGAACCGTATTCTAAAGAAGAATATGAAAAGAAGGTGAAAGAGATGCGACTTGATACTGCGAGTGGAATTGCTGATCTCCGCAAAATAGCGGATGAATTCTTTTTGACACAACCTCGCCGATATATGCATGGTCGGCAGAATGTGGATGTGTCTGGTGAATATGTTGTGAACTCGAAGAATACGCACGAGAGCTATCAGATAATGGATACTGTTGATAGCAAGTTTTGTTCGTTCTTTATTCTTGGCCCGGTGTCGGATGCGTATGACTTCTCAATGTGGGGTGGGGGATCGCAGCTTGTGTACGAATGTATCGCCGCGGGCGGTGGCATTAGTAATGCGCTGGGTTGCTTTGAATTATGGAGCGAATCACCAAACCTTTCTTACTGCTCGAACATCATTGCTTCATGCGCGAATCTTTTTGGATGTATCGGACTGCGGAATAAAAAGTATTGTATTTTGAATAAACAGTATACGAAGGAAGAATACGAAGCACTGGCACCAAAGATCATCGATCATATGAAGAAGGCGGGGGAGTACGGTGAATTTTTCCCAGAGTCCATGTCGCCCTTTGCCTACAATGAAACGAGTGCGCAGGAGTATTTCCCGCTTACCAAAGATGAAGCGCTCGCCAAAGGATATCGATGGAAAGACCCTGAAACAAAGGTTCGTTCAATAACGATGAATGCATCTGAACTGTCTGACGGTATCCATGATACGGAAGATTCAATCACCGAAGAAATGATCTCGTGTGGACATGGAGGAAAATGCAACGACGGCTGTACCAGTGCGTACCGTATTCTTCCCAAAGAGCTGGAGTTTTATAGAAAATACTCGCTCCCGCTCCCACGCCTATGCCCGAACTGCCGCTACGGAGAGCGTCTCAAAGAAAGGAACCCTATAAAACTCTGGGACCGATCCTGTGTGAAGTGCGCCAAGCCAATCCGAACTTCCTATGCCCCCGAGAGGCCA
>CAYJBK010000046.1:5013-7782 GCA_964368365.1 uncultured Candidatus Saccharibacteria bacterium | reverse complement strand
TGTTTCTTCTTGAATAGAAAATTACTGACAGGCTCGTCACGCAACTTCTCGTAAAGTGCGATATATGTCAGCAACGTTTTGAATCCAAAGTTGCGCTCGAGCAAGGTCTTCTTCCACAGCTCCTCATCTTTCAGTGCCTGCCTTACCGTCTTTTCAGCTTCCTCTACTTTATTCGTTGCAACGGACTCAGCATGTGCAATGGCCCGTTCGGATTCCTCCTTAATTTTGCTGACTTCTCGTTTGTGCTCAGCTTCAATAGTCTGAAAGCGATCCGTATATACAAGATACGTTGAAATAAAGACGACGACCCCAATAATCAATAACCAAATGCTGACAGGGAGCTCGAAGGGTATTAGGAACCAGATACCGAATAAAGCTATGAAAAATACTCGAGTTGCTATTGCGCTTATGTATTTCCAAAACATAGAAAAATGGTAACACTCTAGCCCTGCAGTAAAGTGATAAGTTCCTGGTCTTCGGTGACAATGCAGAGAAGCTTTCTTGCTCGTGATGCCCCAACGTAAAAGCAGCGACCATGCTCAGCGTCTCGACCTGTAAACATTTCCTGAGTCCTGAGTATATTT
This sequence comes from uncultured Candidatus Saccharibacteria bacterium, assembly GCA_964368365.1. GTDB lineage: Bacteria > Patescibacteriota > Minisyncoccia > Phycocordibacterales > JBBUBG01 > CAYJBK01. Next base: position 7,198 of record CAYJBK010000046.1, on the reverse strand, counting down.
TTAATGACGTTAGATGACATCCATCTTCTGTGATCGGAATCAACATAAATTAAGACAGCCTCGAACGTTCTCCCTTTAATTTGATGTATATGCTCAAAGGTAACTTCCTGACTAACGGGATTCGCAACAGAAATAACGTCTGAAATAACTGGATTATCTCCAAACCCTCTTCTTTTTCGAAGTGGCAACTGTACTGCTGTATCTGGAAGGCCAGTAAGAGGGAATAAGGCTGCAAAAGTAATCGTCAAAAGGCTATTAAAACTCTCAATCCAGTCGTCTAGGGCAAGGTTTACATCTGGTAGCTGTTTGCAAAAGCTCCACAATATTCTTTTAGCCTCTATGGTAGTTAAAAACTTCGATCTTTCCTTATTGGTTCCAAGCGATTCTTTATAGAACTGGAAATAGAAAAAACGTTCAGCAAATCTATATGCCAGAGCATAATCTTTATTCATCATTCCGTAGGCAGCCTGGAGCGGAAACTCAAAATGTTTATAAATATTTATCCTGTTACAAGTTGTTGCCCACCAGGGAGGCATTTCATCAGAGCCAGCCTTTAAATTCATTTGTGACGTTCTGGTCCTGTACAGTACTCCTAAGTTGTCTGGGTGGATGTCTATGCCTAGCCGCTCTGCCGCAACAATGAATGCATCAAGGGCTTGAGTGGGCTCCATTGTCTCAATAAAAATAACTTCAGCACTAGCAAGGCTTGTTTGTAGAGGGTCTGAAGTAATGGGGCTTTGAGGATGAAATTTTGAAAGGAAGTTACAAATATTTGGACCACTTCTCTGGCTATAACTAAGCCTAAGGGAGGTCCAGTCTGGGTTGCTGGTTTTCTCAATGAAAAGTGCAGGTACTGCGTCTCTCCATTCATAAATTGATTGGTAAGGATCGCCAGACAGCATTATTTCTCCGTGCCCGTTAGCGACCAGCAAGTCTATAATCGCCATTTGTACGTCCGAGCAGTCCTGCGCCTCATCAACAATCATATATGGGAAGCGAGTAGTAAGGGCGCGAGAAATCTCTGGGTGACCTCTCAAAAGTTCAAGCGAGTAGTAAGTCACATCAGACTGAGTTGCAATGTTCCTGTCGCGAGTAGCTCGCTTAATTTGATTAAGCCTATCTACGGCAATATTTCGCCCACTATATTTACATGAGCCATCAGCACGGTAGATGATTCTTTCTGCCTCGATTCCTTCACTCTGCAGTCTAGGAAAGACATCCTCGGTTAACCAGCGTGAGTCTAGTTCAAGAACTGTAATTGGTTGACCATTCCGCGACAATTTATGAGAGAAGGGTTGAAATATATATTTAAAGACAAAGCTGTCGAGCGTACCGATAAAGTGCGGTGCGGCCACGTTTGCGCCATTTATGTCCCGAAAGCTATCAAGGAGTGAATCTCGAGCTATTCTTGTGAAAGAGCTTGCCATTACACCCTGATACGGTTTAAGCACGCCTGAATCAATAATCCTTTTAATTCTATGCGCAACGACAACTGTTTTGCCGCTACCTGGGCAAGCAGAAAGAATCACTAGACCGTCGGCGGCTACGGCATCAGTTTGTTCCTGGGTCAGGTTCATGGGCAGGTGCTTGAGTCGGGCACAGGAAAGAAAACGCAGCTGTAAAGTGTCGGGGAGTGTTTACGTTCCTCTCTTCGTCGACAAGATATTTTGCAATTCTAGTGGCTGCTTCCGTCTTAATATCTTTTCTAACTATTTCCATCCAGAAAGTAACCGACGCCTCAACTTCACTAAGTTCATTCAATGCTCCAGTCTCAAGGTCTGCTATGTCCTCCAACATTTCCTTGTCGTCGATATTTGCACGAGCGAACTCGACTTCAAAGGTTTTTCGAGCCAGAAAGATGTCGAGGTTTTCTAATCCACTATCTTTTAACATCTGAACTGAGGCGGTAATTTTTGTAGCTCTGGCGGAAAGGTGCGTTGTATCGAAAATCGCCGCAATCTCTGCTGGTGTTTTAAACTCTCTGGCGCTCTTAAAACGTAATTCATCAGGACATGAACGCCCTGTTCCTCTATCGTCATCAGTGATAACGGCACACTTTACATTAGACTCGGCAAAAATACCTGAAATTAGCCCTGTATATGGCTCAAAGGATACTCCATTGATATTTACTATCTCAACACCCTGCCTAGAAAATTTTTGCGCCTCCTCGTTAAAACTTCTATTC
>CAYJBK010000046.1:0-5003 GCA_964368365.1 uncultured Candidatus Saccharibacteria bacterium | reverse complement strand
TCAAGGAGCAGAGATTCCGTAATACCTTCAACAAATATAATCTTGCGAGCAAAGAAAAGCTGTGACTTAGTAACATCCAGAAAGCGTTGGAGAAATATCTTATGGTCATCAGTTATCGAGGCATTGCTAACATGTCGATTAACTACTCCAGTTGTTGCAGCCGACATTACGCTTAGTTTATTAATATTTGTGGCAGCAACTAATGTTGGTGAATGTGAAGAAAGTAGAACCTGAATCGACGGGTATTGTTTCTGGATAAACTCCAAGAGGAGTGTCTGGAGCTGCGGGTGAAGATGAGCCTCGGGTTCTTCTATTAAAAGGCAGATAAAGGTGTGGGGCTCACTCTCGATGTCCTGCGTAAGTTCAGTAAGAATGGTCGCAATATAAATTAAATTGTTGTAACCAAGACCGTTTGTGTTGATGTCGAGCCCCCCGCCAGTCTTCATTGCAATGTTCGCAATAATTCGTCCAAATTCCTGCTCAACAAACTTAAGCTGAATTGCGTTATTAGTTCCACCCAACGAGAGCATTTCAATGCTCTTATTGGCTGCATCCTGAAGAAGAGCAACTGGGTTGGTAGCCCCGTTGTACTCTAGAGCCTGTTGGTTTGCTGTATTGAAAATACTGGCAAGTCCCTGCTGATCTGCTTCTGCAAAGCGCGACTTCAATATTCGGCCAATCCGACTTCTATAACCTGGGCGGAATTCCTGGTTAGCATCTCGTAGAGCAGGCAAGTACATCACTCGCAGAAATCGCAAGAGGTCCAATGGGCTGGTTGTTTCTAGGTTCTCTCCACAAGAAACCTGGCCGCTCATTTTGCCTAACTTTAGTTCAAACAAAAACTGGAAGACTACTTTAGGTGTCTCGCCAGGCGTTAGAACAAGCGCCTGAAGGAAAGCCGCTTCTTGGTCAGTTGTAAGTCCACTAAACTCAAGGATAAATTCTACGGGCTTTGTTAAATCATTAAAGTCCTCCTCCTTTAGGTAAACGCTTTTTTCAGGAGTGCCATAGCCAAGTGCTATTGCAATCGCCTCTACTGCACATGTCTTTCCAACGTTGTTCTCACCAACTACTAAGTTCAATCCTTCACAAAGGTTTAGTGTAAGCGGCCGCTCGGGAGAAGCCTTCCTGAAGTTTTTGATCGTTACTTTAGAAAGCCACATTCTAAAATCATAGCCCTCCTTCATGAAGCTGTATAGCTGGAGCCCCTGGAGGGAATCGAACCCCCATCGAACCGATAGAAGCGGTACGCTCTTTCCGTTGAGCTACAGGGGCATTTCAGCCTATGGAACAACTATCTCCCATCATCCCAAACAGTTGCAAGATGAGGCCAGAAAGCGTGTGTACGACGTGCAGCAAGAACAGTAGAGCATATAGGGCAAAAGGTGCGATAAAGAGAAAGAGGAGCACTTCTTGCCAGTCCCATTTTCTGACATCTATGCGCATAAGAAAGTATCAAGCTGCGCCTGGAGCGCCTTGACCTCTGCTGTTGCGTGGAGAGTATCAAGAGCTTTTTCCATTTCTACGCTAATGACGTCAATATCCCCTCGCTTAGCGTTTATTTGCGCTCGGGTTGTTTTTGCCGCTTCACTGAGTGCGTTCAACTGGGCTTGATAATCCTCCATATTGCTAGCGTCTACGGAGGATTTATTTTGTTTTTGAAGCTGGACTGATAGGACACGTATTTCGTCCTGTATCGGCTTTATTCGTGCCTCAAACGGTGCGCTCACTGCGTCCTCCTTGATGCGTATCTGTGCCGAGAGTTCGGAGCACTGTGCGCTCCGCGCTTCGCTTGCACGGGTCTTTGCTGTTCCCGTCAGTGCCTCGTCTGTTTTGAGCTGCAGGTTTTCATTTTCAAGCTTGAGCCGTTCAATCTCTAGTTCCGTATCGCTTTTGTTTTGGGATACATCAGCCTCAAGTTGGGCTTGCTTGCCCTCCAGCGAGGCAACACGACCTGTGAGTAGGTCTATCTGCTCGGCGATGATTTGTACCGCCTCTGCGGGCGTTTTGCCCTGTACGAGAGATACTGTGAACGAACCTGCCATTGAAACAGAGGGAACGCCTAAAAGTATCACCACGGCAGCGACTACCAGTTTTTTGTATAGAAACATATCTTGGACGGTTTTCTGATAAGGACGGATAGCACAAAGCTCCCCGCCAGGCGATGGCCGAAGCCACCCACCACCCTTTCGGATGGGACCGTCCAAGGTGCTCCTGACGAGGAGCTTTCTACCTTGGACGGATTTGTTTGCCATACCCTATGGATACCTTATCGGTACCCTTAGGGGTTAGGCTGGGCGCACGTGTAAAGTTTAGCGCCTACTAGCATACCTGTCGACAAAAGGGGGATAAGCACATTTGCCATATTCGATGCTTTATTTACACTACTAGTACAACTGAATAAACGTAGTGCCGCTCGTTTGGAGACCGATTGGAAACAATCACACCGTGACGCTAGAAATGGCGTTGTACGAGACAAAACGATCACGTTCTGATACCCGAGAGCTAAGCACTAAAATCTTCACTTTAGATTTTAGTGTTTTAGCTGTCGGGATTTTTTAATACCCGAGACTGAAACTAATTTTTGAAGCTGAAGGCCAGTTGTTTGGCCATGATCAGCGAAAAACTCTCAAAAGAATTCCAAGTAGCCGTCAAAGAAGAGCTCGGGGTCGAGCTTAGTCTTGCCGATGCCCAAATGTGCCTCACTGACTGGACTAACTACTTGAACCTTCTTACTGAGATAAGCGTCCGAGAAGAGTCACTTACAAGCTAGACGTCATGAGTATGGTTACAGATAAAGAACGAAAGGTAACAAAGCAGGTTCGGGTTGAGAAGGAGTGGCACCTTCAAATGAAGGGTTACGCGGGGCATAGGGGTACGACGCTCACGAAATTGCTTTCAGAAATGGCTGAATACTTCTTTGAGGAGAAGGGCGGCAATCGTCCGATTGATATTCATGTCGACTCCAAATAAGTCCAAAAATAAAGCCAGGAATTCTCTTCGTCATTACGGAGAATATTCTGATTTTGTGGTCTGGACAGCTCTACCTACTGAACTTCGTGTCCCTAAGACTCAACGTGAGTTAGCAAAGAAGTTTGGAGTTGGTGAAGACACAATTTCCGAGTGGAAGCGACGCGATGGATTCTGGGAAGAGGTTACGGAAAAGCGTAAGACGTGGGGACGAGAAAGGACGCCTGACGTCATGCTGGCGCTTTTTAAGCGTATACAGCGTACAGGGTCTGCGCCTGAGGTGCGTTTGTGGCTCGAGGTGGTGGAAGGCTGGCAGTCTAAGTTACTAGAAATGCCCAACCCATACGCCTATTTACACGATCTGACAGATGAGGAACTTCAATTGCGCAAGCAAGCTGCACTCGCAGCCCTTAACAGGAGTTAATATGTAAATTATGAAGACAAAAGCAGTTATCTACGCCCGCGTCTCTTCGAAAGAACAAGAGGAGACAGGATATTCGCTGCCTGCGCAAAAGCGGATGCTTGAAGAATATGCAGAACGTAAGGATATGGACATTGTCCGTGTCTTCTCTGTTGCAGAATCTGCTAGTGGAGCGAAGCAACGCAAGGTATTCGCTGAAATGATGGGCTATCTTGTTCAGGAAGGCATATCAAATATTCTTTGCGAGAAGGTAGACCGATTGACTCGAAACCTCAAGGAAGGAGTGGATGTAAATGACTGGATTGAGGGCGATTCAAAGCGCCATGTTCACTTTGTGAAGACGAATCTCGTTCTTTCTCAAAGTGCGAAATCAGATGAGCGATTTCGTTGGGATATTGAAATTATTCTTGCTAAGAAGTACATATCAAACCTTTCAGAAGAGGTTAAGAAAGGTCAAGCTGAGAAAGTGCGAGAGGGGTGGCTTCCAACTAAGCCGCCAATTGGATACGTAACAACTGGAGAAAAGGGCAAGAAGATTCATATAATTGACGTAGAAAGGGCACCACTCATACGCAAGATGTTTGAGCTGTACGCTACCTCCAACTATTCAACTCGAGCTTTAGTCGATGAAATGTATAAGCTCGGACTTCGAAATCGTGAGGGTCGGAAAATTGGCAAGTCACGCATATACGATCTACTGGCAGACCCCTTCTATTACGGTGACTTTCGTTGGAAGGGAGAGATAAACCCTGGTGCTCATGAGCCAACTATTACACGGGAACTCTATAAGCTAGTTCAAAAGAAGTTGAATCGTTCTGTTAAAAGTCCCTACTTCAGCAAACACAACGCAGTATTCAAGGGGAAAATTAATTGTGGCGCTTGCGGCCACGCCATTACTTGGGAAACCCAAAAGGGGCATTGGTATGGAGGGTGTAAGGCCTGTAAAGCAGGTCAGGGCAAGACTAAGTATGTTCGTCAGGAGTATGTAGAGGAGAAAGTATTTGAGAAACTTATTTCAGTTGCCCCAAAGAGCGAGCGTATTCTGGGCATACTTGAGAAGGCTCTTCAAGAGAGTCACTCCCAGGAGATTGAGGTACGGGAACAGAAGCTGAAGGCGCTTCGTCACACCATAGACCGCACTCAGAGGAGTATTCAGGTCATGTACGACGATCGTCTCGTCGGGCGCCTTTCGCCAGAAGAGTTCGACACTCGCTTTCGATCGATGACTGTCGACAAAGAAGATTCTATGCGAGAGATGACAAAGTTAGAAGACGATAGCTCCCACTATTATAGGGCTGGTATTGCTATTCATGAGCTAGCATTTCGCGCAAAAGAAATTTATCTCAGCAAGCAGGCACTCACAGAAGACCGTAGGATGCTGCTCAGCTACGCGTTTACGGGGATGTCACTGAAAGGTGGCGAGCTCGCTGTTGAGTACACTCCAGGGTTCGAATTCCTAGCAAAATGGATGCCTGTACTTAACACAGAGTTCGAACCGCAAAAAACCGTTGCAAACAAAAGGCAAAAGGCGGCTTCCGCCGCCTCTCGCCCTACTTTGCTCCGCGGGCAGGATTCGAACCTGCGACCGATCGATTACACGTATCTTCTCATT
>CAYJBK010000045.1:0-7836 GCA_964368365.1 uncultured Candidatus Saccharibacteria bacterium | reverse complement strand
CGTGTGCTCTTCCGATCTACTTTCCTTGTCTCACTTTCTGTAAACCTCATTGCAACAGCAAATGATGACGAAGTGGACATTATGGTGGTAAGAAGAAATATCGGTTCAGCGGCTACTTGCAGCAGTACTATTGTGGGTACCCCGGTTTCTTCAGGATTTACTACCGGAACCGGTGATCCCGGAGGAGGTTCTGTTACCTTCTTGGATCAGCCGGGTTCCGCGTCTCAAATTTTCTACACCCTTTGCAGTAGCGCCTTGAGCGTGGCGGCAACCACTGTAAACAACGTTGTTGCTACCTCCACCTTCACCATTGTGCAACTCGGGGCCGACTTAGCAGAAAACTATTACACCACTGATCCATCTATTGAAGCTGGACATGTGGTGGTGATGGACAACACACTTCCCGCTGGCGTGAAGAAGAGTACACGCCCTTACGAAGACTCAGCGTTTGGTATTGTATCGACTGCGCCGGGTATTACGCTCGATGATTGGATTGGACGCGATCACGGCCGTCCAGTTCCTGTCGCACTTAGCGGACGTGTACCGCTTATGGTCACGATTGAAAACGGTACAATCAAAGAGGGCGATTATCTCACAAGCTCCTCCATTCCTGGTGTGGCGATGAAAGCCACAAAGGCCGGCTACATCGTGGGCCAAGCAATGACGGCATACGCAGGTGAAGGCATTGGCCAGGTCATGGTGTTTGTGAAAAATACGTTTTATCAGGGAGACGCATCTCAGTTTGCACACGGCCTCTCGGACGGTGAGCGGATTCTCGGCCAGGTCTTGGCGTCTTCCACAGCGCTTCGCGCTGGTGAACTTCCACTTTCTACCTTTGTCTCCGACAGAATCGTGGCCGGGCTTGAGGTCATAACCCCTCGACTAATTGCAGACTCAGTCCAAACAAATACGATCTCGGGGCTTGGCACCTCCACTATCGCGGTCTCGTTTAAGGGAGAAGAAGCGTCTTCAACGGTATCGTTTGATTTTGGTGCGCGCTCTCTTCTTAATTTGGATGCTGCGGGAAATCTCTCTCTTGCGGGCACGTTCTCTGCAAAGGAAATAACTGCAGATAAAATTAAAGGACTTGATCTCGTCACAAACTCGCTCTCCCTGATCTCTTCGCAAGTAGGAGGAATTGCTTCCTCAACTGAAGATGCTACTTTTGCTCGGCTCGCCGGAGAGAACGTGACGCTTTCGAATACGGAAATAACAGGCGGACTTCGTGTACGCGGAGATACGGAAATAACAGGCGGGCTTGCGGCGGGCTCATTAACGGTAAGCTCGCTCACGGTGGATACCTTCTCCTGGCCTGGGCTTTCCGTGATCACTGATACCACAAATGCGCTTGCCTCTACCACAGCAGAACTTTTAACCAGAATCACTGCCCTTGAAGCTCGCTCCGTATTTGATCCCGCAGCCGCCCTGACCCTCGATGGGGCGCTCACGATTAATCAGATGGCACTCTTTGCGGGGGGACTCAGAACGGGGTCAATTACTGCAGCAACGAGCACGATCGAATTTATGAGCGATGTATCCTTTATTGGCCGTCCCTATGTGAACAGCGACACCGCGGGCTTTGCAAGAATTGGGAAGGGCGCTCGAGAAGTTCGGGTTGTATTTGATCGAGAGTATCTTGAACAACCGGTCGTGGTTGTTAACCTTGCAGCTTCTGATGATGTGGTCGATTCGCTTTTGGCCGAAAATAGAGGATATTTGGTGACGAAGAAGAACACGCAAGGGTTTATGATTAAACTAGCTGAACCCGCATCACAAGAGGTGGAGTTTAGCTGGATTGCGCTTATGGCAAAGGGGGCGAAGACTTTTTCGAGTGAACCGGTAATTCAGGCTCAAACGGAAACTACCGTGGAAGTTCCAGTAGAGACTCCGGTCGAGATTCCCGTAGAGGCTCCTCTCGAGGCACCTGTCGCGGTTTCCCCCGAGGAAGCTGCTCCTGTTGCAGAAGTAGCTACACCGTCTCCTGAAGTAGAGGTGGCGCCTGTACTGGACGAGTCATCTATTGCTCCAGAAGTAGAGGAGACTCCTACTCAGTCGGTCGTCGAACCTCTCCCAGAGGTGATCCCGTCGAGCGAGCCGGAGACCCCAGCAGTCGCAGTTCCATCTGAGGCGCCTCCTCCTCAGTCAAGCGAGTAACCCATGGAAAACGCACGAAAGAAAAAAAGAAAATCGGTAAAGACAAGAGTTTTTCCTCAAAGGAAAGAACCGAGAGAAGAGGCGATTTCGAGCCAAGCATATGATTCAATGTCCGTCTTTGTGGAGGAGAATAAGGTGTTTGTAGAAAGCCCTCTTGTGATACAAGAGACGAGTGCTGGCCGCTCGAGTGCCACGTTCAGACGGAAGGTGGCGTATGCGATTCTGATTCTTCTAGTACTTCTAGGTGGTTGGATTTTTTTTGGAGCTCCGGGGGCATCTTCAGAAGAGTCGGCACGTGAGGAGGTTGAAGCCCTGGTGCAAGAAGTGGGCGCGCTTATTGAGTTACCGAAAGATGAGCAGCCAACGGTTGCCACCGTTACCGACCCAGCATTTTTAAAGGGACAGGAGTTTTTTAAAAATGCTCTGGTGGGGGACAAAGTTCTTATATATCCGGTTGCGCGCAAAGCGCTTCTCTACTCTCCTTCGAAGCGCAAGCTGATAGAGGTTGTTCCGATTAGTAACGAAGGCGAGCCAGGAAAGATATAATTTCTATGGTGCCCCATCTCATACACAGACGCATTCTTGCGGTGACTGGGCTCCTTTTTGTGATGAGTGCCTTTCTGCCTCTCACGGGTTTTGCGATCGCGACGCTTAATAAAACAACGTATGTGGTTAACGAGCCAATTCTAACGACGACCTCGGGTGGGCCGTATGTCATTTACGACCTTACAGCAGGAACGAGTCTTGGTGGGAGGGGAAATTTTGATATAGGAGATAATGTTGATCCCGGGACTGAGGGTGGCCACTCTTACTCTATGATCGAGACGAGCCTTGACGGTATCTGTGAAGATGGAGATCTGACGTACGTTCAGTGTAAAGCAATTCCAGAATTTGTTGGGGAGTTTTTATTTACTGTTGTGTTTCCGCCTCCCCCGCCAATCATCGTAGGTGGAGGCGGAGCTCCGGAAGCGTTTCGCCCAGAGGTTGTGGTTTCGACGCCTGCCCGTAATCAGGAGTTTTCGAACTTCGTGACCATCGATTACGAAGCAAAGGATAAGAATGATCTCGCGGAACAGCGACTCCTTGGTCTTGGGATAAAACCGGTAACACTCTATTACTCACCGACGTCTGATGTTCGTCAGAGAACTCTCATTATGGGAAATTTGCCGGCTGTGGGGCGATACATCTGGGACGCGCACGGGGTTCCTGAAGGTGATACGTATCGTGTCGTTGCGCGTGTTGTTGACAATAGCAATGAAGAACAAGAAGGAATTTCGGAAGAGTTTTCGCTTGACCATATAACAACGTCTTTTAGTATTCGGGTCGACCCACCGATCACGACAGGTGAGGATGTGACGATCAGCATAGATGCGACACGTGATCTCGGCGCTCCGCCTACTGTGCTTGTTCGGCAGACAGATGCCGCTGAATTTCCAGTTCTCATGACCGGAACGAGTACTCACTATGAGGGTATTTACCACGTTGTCCGTGGATATGACGGGCCAGCGATCGTGAAGGCATCTGTCGTCGATACATTTGGAAATGTGAGTACGACGACCGTGAGCGGAGGAACATTCAGTGTGGGCGTTCGCCCGCCTCCGCAGCCGATAATCGTTTCTCCACAGGACGGTGAGACAGCATCCTCAACTCGGGTAACGCTCCGTGCTCACGTGCGACCAGACACAGAAGCATTCCTTTCTATAAACGGTATAGAGCGCGGTTCGGGGAAAGCACCGGACTCGGGTGACGTTGTATTCAAAGATCTCGACATCGATCCAGGTTTCAACGGTGGAAAAAATTTTCTTACGGTTACCTCTCGTGACCTCGCGGGTAATATCAGTGAGCCCGCAACGGTGACTTTGCGTCTTAATCTCGCGCCAGAGCTACGCATCCTTTCGCCAAGAAAGGATGCGGTGGTTGCAACAACAACACTCATTACGCTTTCAGCAACTGACAAGAATAAAGATAAGCTCCTTTTTACCTATGAAGTGAGCGGAGATGATGGGGTAAGCTGGACACTGCTTACCGAAAAGACCACTTCCAAGTCATATGCATGGAGTACAGAAGAAATTTCCGACGGTCTCTACAAGCTTCGGGTTTCGGCATTTGACGGGACGGTCGTGAAGACCATCGTGTCTGACGCGTTCGCGGTAAAAAATATTTCACCACGGATTTCGTTTGAAGGAGGTTTGAAAGTTGTCATCAACGAAAAAAATACCTCAGTTCTTGGCATGGCGCTTCCATCTGGGGAAGGAGATCTGTTTCGTCTTACTTCTCTAGAATATCGCATCACAGGGAACGACGAATGGAAATCGTTGCCGACAGCAGAGCGTTTCACTATTCCGTTCTCTGATCTTACTGAGGGAGTGCACACGGTAACCGTCCGTGCGCGTGATGCCCGCGAGGTCTATGGGTACGCCTCGAAAGTGATCATTGTTGATTTTGGGCCTCCTCTTGCGCCACGTGTTGAGACTCCGTTCCCAGGTACTGTTATCTCAGGAGAAGAGGACGAGGACAAGATTCATAAGGGTGTTCAAGTCACGCTGAAGGGAAAATCGGAACCAGGAAGCATAGTGAGGGCAACTGTGGGCGCGGAAACATTTTTGGGACAGACTGATGCACAGGGAAATTTTTCAGTGCCTGGAGTTACCCTTACAAATCACGGTGAGAATGCAGTAGCGGTTGTGGCAATGGACGCTGCCGAAAACGTCAGTGATACCCAAACAGTTACGTATGCCTATAACAATCCGCCAGAGCTCAAGATTTTGTCGCCGCGAGAGGGAAGAGGTGTCGGACACGAAACGGTCGTACAGTTCAGCGCGGTGGATCGGGATCTCGATCCGCTCCGCTCTCTTGTTATCTCGTTTGCCGGACCTAGATCAAAAGAGAGTGTTATTATTGCGCGCGACCCAAAAGGAGATTCCGTTGTTTGGGATACCAGTACACTTCCTGATGGGCCGGGATATACTCTTCGTCTTGAGGCTACTGATGGGATTAGTACGTCCCGTGTCTCGCATTCTCTTTTTGTTGACACAACCCCCCCTCGTCTGACTCTCGAGCGTTTTCCAGAAGGCGTTGTTCAGAAGGAGTTTGTAGTCGATGCTTCGGGCGTAGCCGAGGATGCGCTTTCAGGCGTTGAATTCGTAGAATTTTCGGTTGATGCTAAACACTGGTTCAAGGCGACCATCGTCAGTGGATACCTTGGGCATCGAGTTACTTTTCGGGTACGCCAGAAATTTGACCTTGTTGATGGTGAGTACGATCTTGTATTTAGAGCGGTGGATGCATCTGGTAATGTGTCGAATGCGGAATCGCACCATATTATTATTGATACAAAGGCCCCTCGTGTCGGAAGCTTCACGCTCGGCGAAGGAGTTGTATCTCTTGTTCCTGCGCAATCTGGTTTCCTGATACCAATCGGAACGTCTCTTTTGGTTACTATATCGCTCGAACAAGACACAGAAAGTGCGTCACTGCATCTCGGTGAGATATCGATTCCGCTCGCGCAAGATCTCTCTACTGGATTATGGACAGCGCGCATGACGCCCCAGCTTCCCGGTTCCACTGCACTTCGGCTTAACGCAACAGATATTCATGGCAACAGTGCTGAGGCCATTCCGTTGGGAACGCTCACGGGTATTGCTCGGGGGAAGACTTCTCCGTTCACAGGCGTCGAGGTCCGTGTTTTATCTTGGAATGCCGATAGTCAGTCGTTCGAAAACTGGCCGGGCGACTCCTATGGGATAGAGAATCCTCGAATAACCGACGAACGCGGGGAATATGAATTTTTATTGCCATCTGGCCGGTATGAGCTTCTCGTTAAGAAATCAGGCTTTATTCCCGTTCGTTCGGCAGAGTTTGTGCTCACCGCTTCGCAGTTCATCGTTCCTCACGTGGAACTTAAAAAACGTGAGGGCCTACGTGGGGCCGTCGAAGAGCTGTTAGAAAAAATATCTCCTTTTTAATCCCATGCCCAGACGCAAAGTTGTACATCATGATCCTATTTCTATCACATCCGCACCAGTGCATAGTGTGCGGTGGATTCTGATAGGGCTTGTCGTTCTTCTCGCCGCAGGTTTCGGCATTGTTAGTGCGGGAAAGTTGTTTATTCGTGAGGCAACCCAAGAACTCATTCTTCCTGCTGCTACCGATGCGGTAGGAGAAAAGCCCGCAGTTGGGTACGGGGCGCCTTCCTTCGATCTTCAGACGCTGGGCGTGGGGCGGAAAAAGCTCGAAGATTTTCGAGGTACGCCGATCGTGCTTCTTTTCTGGACGTCTTGGAACCGTGACGCACTTTCAATGCTTCGAGCGCTTGATGCAGTGGCTACAGAGTATCACGGGAACTCGCTTCAGTTCATTGCAATAAATAGTCAGGAAGAGCCAGCATTCGTGAAAAGTTTTGTTGGCCGGGGTGGATATTCTCTCGGCGTCCTGATGGACAAGGATGGCGCTGTCGGCACTCTCTATGAAGCGCACGTGCTCCCGGCTACCTTTTTGATTGATTCACACGGTATTGTTCAAGAAAAAATTACTGGCACGATGTCGGAGTCGGCACTTGTTGATAAAATCAGCTCTGTTCTCGGAGTATCCATGGTACAATAAAAACGCATGTCATTTTTCTTTTTACTTAACAATCTTCACTTCGCTGCCGAAGCATTCGGTGCGCTCGTTTTTGCCATTGCTGCGTGGTTTGCCTTTGACGCGCTCGCTATTCGTCGAGATTTTCTGACCGCATCACGCGGAATCGGCTTTGCGACGCTTGCCGTATCTCAGGTCATGTATGCCCTCATGAGCATGGGTCCCCAGTACGATTCATCGGCCAAGATTCTTTCGATCATTGGGTTGTTATTCGTTCTGACAAACCTGATCCTGGAAAAGCCCGTAAATAGACCGTCTCTCAAGGCGGTCGGTATGCTTCCTGGTGCTCTGATTTTGTTCTATAGCCACTACATTGCTGCTGTTCTTTATTTTCTTATTGCAGTTACGTCTTACGCACAATATAGGAAGGAAACAAAGAAAATATTGAAACCATTTGTTGTGGCCTTTTTGCTGCTTTCACTGAGTGCGCTCGTTTTTGCGGTATATGGTGATGCGGATCTGGATACCTCATGGATCGTGGCTCGTGCATTCGAACTACTCGGTTTCTTTAGTTTGGCGCGCTGGGTGTGGCAATATCTTTCCGCACGGCTTCGAGAAGAAGTAGTCGTTATATTCGCTTCGATGTCGTTCGTGATCTCTATTGCAGTCACCTTAGCATTCTCGATGATACTCATTGGGCAGATCCAGATAGCGACAGAAGCGAACTTGCTCGCAAGTACAAAGGTTCTAGATTCGAGCCTTACTCACCGAGAAGAAGAATTGCGTGCGAAAGCCCGGCTTCTTTCGATGCTTCCCGAGCTGCAGTCTGCAATTTCCGCGAAAGATTTTGTACGCCTTGAAAGCGTGACGACACGGCTCCTTGAAGAGGAAAATTTGAATTTTATAACTGTGGCAGATAGTGATGGGTACGTTCTCTATCGGTCCCAGGGACTCTCAAATCGAAGCGATAGTGTTTCCGCGCTTCCGGTTGTTCAGAAAGCCTTCTCTGGACAAGCGGCAAGCGGTGTTGAGATTGGCGGACCGGAACGCTTCGCTCTTCGTGCCGCCGCGCCAGTCTTTGGCAACGGAACAACAACCGTTGGC
>CAYJBK010000044.1:0-7942 GCA_964368365.1 uncultured Candidatus Saccharibacteria bacterium | reverse complement strand
GTGTTTACACCAACCAATGAAAGAAGTGCCACCTGCCCCGCGAATGACGAGAGGCTTGATGCCATGTTTCCAGCGATTGTGTATGTCTTTGAGGTCCCCTTAGGAATTACAACTGGATCACCTACCGTAAGGCGGTGGTCTGAGTTGAAGGTCTTGTCGATGCCGATCTGGATACCCTGGCTGTTCAAAAGAACAATGCCAGAGAATACAGCGTCGTCAGCTGGACCAGTACGCTCAACGTTGAATCCGTTTACTGTTACATCACCGTCGTTTCCGGCTGTGAGTGTAACTACGGTAAACGGAACGCGAGCTCCACCCTGTGGAGCAATGCCTGCGAGCGGCTGTACACCAGCGGCAATCGTGAGGCCAGTACCCGTGGTTGTTGTGCCACCAGTCGTTGTGCCACCCGTTGTCGTTGTGCCACCCGTTGTCGTTGAACCTGCAGTTGCTGCTGCAACTGCATCCAACTTAGCGCGTGTCGATGCACCAACGAAACCTGTTCCCTTGGAAAGTCCAAGCGGAGCAAGAATATCTGATGCATAAAAGTCCTGGAACTTAGTAACCGCTGCTTTCGTGGCAGGACCAAAGAAAGTGGTTTCACCTCCTGGAGAACCTGCACCCGAAACTGCAACTTGTGTTTCCGCCTTGAGGTTCAAAACCTTCTGAAGGTTTCGAACATCCTCGCCGGTAGCACCCTGACTCAAGTTTCTTGAGAAGGATACACCTGAGAGGTTGACGCCAGTTGATGTTGAAGCACCTTTGAGCGCATTAAGCTGCGCGGTGAGTGCTGCAATCTGGGCCAAGAGTTCATCGAGAGTTGCTGCTGATGCTGGAAGCACGGCTGTGCCACCCACCATCATGAGAGCTGTCGTGAACCCGACGAAAGCTGAAGTTGCTTTTGCAACTTTAGAATTCTTCGTAATACTCATAATTTTCTATTCTTATAATCTACACGGACTCCATGAATGCTCATGGTCTATTCGACTAAAAATATCCGCGTATTTTCTTCTAATCCGCTCCTCTCATACTCTAAGGACGCGGAGTAGTAAGCAAACATACATTGGGTAGCATCCATAATCAGACGTGGCTGGAATTTCCGAACTACCCCTCACTTATGTATCACTATTCTTTTGTCAAAGTTCGGGCCGTATGCAGTGCTGGCCACAGGAGGTGTGCCCAAAAAGAGCGCGCCTTCGTGTCCATAGTGTGAAGTATAGTATCTCCACATCCAATCTGCAAAAAAGCCAATGTGGATAACCCGAAAACCGCTCATTGAGAAGCAGGAATTCTGATATCCACGTTGGGTCAATCTACCAGAGATAGGGTCAAAAGTCAATCCAGTATCAGGCCAGAGAGTACCGGCTCCAGCGCCGCTCCCCCGCCCGCACAACAAGGCCCTCTAATACCAAAGAAACAAGCTCTCGCTGGATGGTTTTTTCACTCAAATCCTGGCCAAGAGGGGTACCTTCTCGGATCTCTTTTAGAGTGGCAGCAGGATGTTCCTTTAAATACGAGAGAATCGCATCGCGACGCGGAAGCGCGGCGAACGAAGTCAGGGGTACGGAATCCTGGGTAGGCTCGGGCTTCGCGCCACCGGGAAACACCGTCCGAGCAGGAGTCGGGTTCTCGGGTGTCGGAAGGCGGGGGAAAGAAAGAGGCATTTCTCCGAGAAAAAATTCTGGGGAAAGAGAGAGACCGCCTTCGGGCTGACGAACCTCAGCCCATGCCTCAAGAGCAGTCTTGAGTACGCCAAACTCCCTTGAAACAAGAGATGTGTTCATTTCAGAGAGAAGCTGTCCGGTTCGAGCAACCATAAGAAGTGACCTCACCGCATCGATCTCGTGAAAAACGACTCCGAGCGACTCTGATCTGTCCAAGAACCTCTTGCCATCCAAAGCACCAATGTCCGATAGAATAGTGACTGCTTTTTTCCTAAGTTCTCCACGCATTGGCTCACTATCGGACATCAACCCTGTAAGTAAATATATACCAGAAGAAAGCCTTTCTGACTTTTTTAAAACAAAGGACATTATTCGAGTGTCCTTTTTGATCTTAGCTATGTCTCTTATGTCTTTTATATCGGCCATATCTGCTGATTGGCCTTTAGTATAACCCTGTGTCTTTTAAATGTCCAAACACCAATCTCGACAAGAAAACCGCACAATGGAAGATGAACGTCTTTTTTGGTATTATATGAAGACATGGCACGCACAAAAAACGGTAAGGAAAAAGAGGCTCGATCGGAATCTCGGACACAGAAAATGAGTGACGGAACGCGCCATGGTATCTGGGCTCTTTCTCTCTTTCTCGTCAGTATTTTTCTCATCCTCGCAGCTTTTGATCTTGCTGGCAGCGTGGGAGCCGTTACATACGAATACGCTCTTCTTCTGCTTGGAAAAGCATTCTTTACTCTTCCTGTCATAACCTTTCTTATGGGCATATCCTTCGTTAAAGTGATGCGCCCCCGAGCAGAGCTGATGAATACCGTCTCCGGAGTCGTTATTCTACTCGCGGCTGCAAGCCTTCTCCAGATCGGTCTTGAGGCTGAGACAGGTGGCCTCATCGGATACTGGACCGCGTATCCACTTGTTAAACTATTTGATGTTTACATCTCTTCCTTGCTTCTTGTTGCAGTGTCTCTTGGCGCACTGCTTGTGCTTTTTGATGCCCCACTCTCGCTCGAATACTTCAAGAAAAAGCTCTTCTCCGTAAAGTGGTCTGACGAAACGGAGGACGATGAGGAAGCAGGAGAGGAAGGACGCACGGCGCAAGTGAAGGTAGACCCAAAAACTGAAAAAAGTGTACCCACAGCTCTCCCCCCAAAAAAGGAAAAAGAGCTCATGATAAACGAACCCAAGAAGGACGAGGACTACATCATTCCTCCTCGAAAAGGCAACTCGACCTATGCCCCACCACCACTCTCCCTCCTTGAAGGTGATCGCGGGAAACCGGGTGTAGGCGACATAAAAGCCAATGCAAACATCATCAAGCGAACGCTTGCGAACTTCGGCATAGACGTAGAAATGGATGAGATTTCAATCGGCCCCTCTATCACCCGCTATGCCCTAAAGCCCGCCGAGGGCGTGAAGCTCGCGCGCATTGTGGGTCTTCAGAATGACCTCTCGCTCGCGCTTGCCGCTCACCCGCTCCGCATAGAAGCGCCAATCCCAGGGAAATCACTTGTTGGCATTGAAATGCCAAACACCACAAAGGCTGTGGTTGGTCTCGGTACACTCATTGGGTCAAAAGATTTTCAAGAGTCATCACATCCACTTTTCATCGCACTCGGCCGAGGCACATCCGGCATTTCACACTACGCTAATCTCGCGAAGGCCCCTCACCTCTTGATCGCCGGTACCACGGGCTCCGGAAAATCAGTGGGCATCCACACCATCGTCACATCACTCCTCTATAGAAACTCGCCAGAGGATCTCCGCTTCATCATGGTGGACCCCAAGCGTGTGGAGCTCACGCTCTACAACAAGATCCCCCACCTTCTGACCCCAGTTATTACCGATCCCAAAAAGGCAATTCTTGCCCTCAAGTGGGCCACGAAAGAAATGGAACGACGATACAACATCCTCGAGACCGAGTCTGTGCGCGATATCCAGTCGTATCACAAGAACAGCCGCGGCGGAGAACCCATGCCGTACATCGTGGTCATTATCGACGAACTTGCGGATATGATGAGCTCATACCCCCGAGAGATCGAGGCCCTGATCGTCCGTCTTGCTCAAATGTCACGCGCAGTCGGCATTCACCTCATCCTTTCAACCCAGCGACCATCGGTCGAAGTCATTACCGGCCTTATTAAGGCAAATATCCCCTCTCGTATTGCGTTCCAGGTGCCCTCTCTCATCGACTCGCGTACCATTATCGATACCCCAGGCGCAGAAAAGCTCCTCGGATCTGGGGACATGCTCTACTTAGGAGCCGAGATGTCAAAACCCCAGCGTATTCAGTCTGCTTTCATATCTGAAACAGAGGTTAAAAAAGTTGTCGAGTATCTTGTCGACAATTATGAAGAAATACCCTCTGACGCTATCGTGACCCAGAAACCAGACGTACCGGAAACTGCACTCTTTAGCGCAAACTTTGAAGACGCTGGGCTCGATGAAGGAGACACGGACGAACTCTACGAAGATGCGCGCGAAATCGTAATGCGGGCGGGAAAAGCTTCAACTTCCTATCTTCAGCGCCGACTTAAAGTCGGATACGCTCGCGCGGCACGTCTCATTGATCTCCTTGAAGAACGAGGTGTCGTGGGCCCCGGTGAAGGAGCGAAACCACGCGAAGTGCTTCAGCGGATAGAAGGAGGAGATGCCGGGAGCGATGTAAACACCGAGGACAACCAAGAAGGGCTAAACAATCTCTAAGCGATGAATCGACGACCCATCAAAACCTTACGAGCTGGAGCCACCGCACTCTTTGTGGTTGCGCTACTCGTGTATGCAAGATACGAAACAAAGGACATCTTCCGTGGTCCAATGATCAGTATAACGTCCCCGGAAGATGGCGGGAGAGTTACCAACGAGGTCATTCGCATCACCGGAACCGCTAAAAACATCTCCTACTTGTCACTCAATGGAAAACCGATTTATACAGACACGGCGGGAGAATTTTCCGAGCAATTGCTCGTGCCCGAGGGCTATACTATACTTGAGCTGAAAGCAGCGGACCGCTTCAATCGAGAGGCAGTGGAGCATATCAGAATTATCCGTAATGAAGAAGCGAGCTCATAAAAATCGAATGGCAAAAAAAGCAAAGGACACGGGAGAAAAGCACGCATCGGGCATCGAGAACACGATAAAAAATATTCAGAGTAAGTTTGGCGAAGGCGCCATCATGAAGCTCGGCGAAAAGCCTAAAGTTGGAATCAATGCGATTCCTACGGGTTCTGTTGGCCTCGATCTCGCTCTCGGCGTCGGAGGTTTGCCCCGCGGCCGTATCATTGAAATCTACGGTCCAGAATCTTCGGGTAAAACCACCCTCGCACTCCATGTCATCGCCGAAGCGCAAAAGATGGGCGGCATCTGCGCCTATATCGACGCCGAACACGCCATGGATCCTGAATATGCCGGGAAGCTCGGCGTAAAAATCGATGATCTCCTCATCTCTCAGCCAGACTACGGCGAGCAGGCACTTGATATTACCGAAAGCCTCATTGCTTCCGGAAAGATAGACGTTGTCGTCGTTGACTCAGTCGCTGCACTTACCCCGAAAGACGAGATCGAGGGCGACATGGGCGCGTATCACGTGGGCAAGCAGGCCCGGCTCATGAGCCAAGCACTCCGGAAAATGACCGCGCTCGTAGCTCGGAGCAAAACTGTTGTCATCTTCATCAACCAGATCCGCATGCAGATCGGCGTGATGTTTGGAAATCCAGAGACAACTCCTGGTGGCAAGGCACTCAAGTTTTATGCATCCGTCCGCATCGACATTCGCCGCATAGCCTCGATCAAAAAAGGCGAGGATGTTGTCGGTAGCCGCACCCGGGCAAAGGTAGTAAAGAACAAAGTTGCCGCACCATTCCGCCAGGCAGAGTTCGACATCATCTACAACGAAGGCATCTCGCCAGAAGGCGAGATCATCGCGCTCGGCGAGAAGCATGGTTTTATATCCAAGTCCGGCGCAAGCTACTCTTACGGTAAGCAGGCACTCGCTCGAGGCTACGACGCCACGCGCATCTATCTTCGCGAGCACCCAGAACTTAAAGCCGAGATCCTCGAAAAGGTAAAATCCGCCGCAGTCCCCGTCTTCGCCGGCAAATCAGATTCCGAAGAAGAAACCCCACCAGCAGAAGAGTAGTTTTCAATCCCCTGCAATATGAACCAAAAAGAGCCCCAACCAAGGGCTCTTTTTGTTATTGACATTTAATGACAAAGTATGGTACAACTTTGTTCGGAAGCACCTCTGCTACAAGAGAGGCTTTGGCTCTTCGGAGGAAGTCATGTTCCTCGTCATGGTACGGGCAATTAGTTATGGCATGCTCCTCGTTTTCATCGACGGATGTCTGCAGCACTACAGGCTGAAGAAAGCGGGTACCGGCAGTCACGTGGTCAGCACCAAGTATCGAGCTAGCGTCGTGATGCTCCTCGGCATGCTCTGGTACCTCATCGGCAAAGAACTCCTGCTCTACTAGAGCGGGGGGATACTCATCCATCCCGCCACCCCAGGCACCCCTCTCAGTCGAGAGTCTAAAGGGTGCCTTTGCTTTTTACACAAAACCCGCCCCATTTGAATGTTCAACACAATGTTCAACACTGAGTGTTGAACAAAAGATTGTGGTATAATGTATGGACCGTGCGAACAACACTTTTTGCTCCTGGAGAGCATTACCACATACTCAACCGTGGCAACAATAAGCAGCTCATTTTTCACGACGATCGCGATCGAGCTCGCTTCCTCTTTTCCCTGCTTTATTTTCAAGGGTCAGATACTTTTGCCAACATTAACCGAATTGTTTCTCGCTTTGCACGACAGCAAACATTCACTGTCCCTCAAGCCACAAAAGAAGGTCAAGTAAAATTAGTGAACTTTTGTCTAATGTCGAACCATTTCCATGCCACAGTAGAAGAAACCTCAGAGGGTGGGACCTCAGCTTACATGCAACGGGTCTTAAATTCGTATACAAAATACTTTAATACAAAGTACGATCAAAGTGGACACCTTTTCCAAGGCCCCTTTAAGGCCGTCCCCGTGATGGACAATGAACAACTTCTTTATCTCTCGGCGTATATACACCGAAACCCGCGAGAAATTAGGGAGTGGTATAAACGGGAATCAGAATACCCCTGGTCGAGCTATCAAGACTACACGACGAAAAATCGGTGGGGAAATCTACTTCACAACGAAATTATACTTTCCCAATTTAAATCCCCCGATGTATACGCAAAATTCCTAGAAGAAAGCGTTGCGAAAGAGCGGGATCTAATCGAAGAACACACCGACCTATAAGGACACCCGCAACTGTTCAACACTCAGTGTTGAACAGTTGCTCTAGGGTAAGAACAGAGCCCTGTCTTTAGGCAGGGCTCTGGGACGGGCCTGACGCAGATCTCAGGTCCAGTGAATACGAGCGAAATCCATGAAGATGGCTTGGGCGCGTTCTCGGGGGTACTTTGCCATGAGGTACCGGTAGGCTCTCTCTGGGTCACCTCCCCGAAACATGTTCTCAGCCGTGTCTTCTGCCGAGAAGATGGTCTTCACTGGCATCACATTCGGGCGAGGCGCCTGCTCGAGAATCATGCGGGCGAGACCATCCATGGGCCCAGGCTTCCTGTCATCCATAGAAACACACCTCCGCCACCATTCTATCATAGAAGCAAAAGCCGCCCCCGGGGGCGGCTAATGGGTTTTAGTGTGTGGATCGACCTTCTTCTATGCTCATTAGAACGCGGAGCAGGATTGAAAGGTTACATAAAAATGCTAGACTCGGTATGAAATAGATCGTACACCAAGAAACGACTCCTAGCAGGAGGAGGTGATAAATGAAGAGAACTAGGATAGGAAGCATCGAAGCCGCCCAGGCTCTCAGTGATCTAGAGGTAGTACTGCCGCCGCCTACGGACGAGCGAAGTACGCGCCTCGCAGCAGCTCTCGACCAGTGCATTGAAGATCTGAGGACGGACGCGCCGGTGAAATATCCTACACCCGCCCAGAGAGCAGCTGCGCTCGCCAAGGACCTCGAAAAGGCTCAGAAAGCCCAGCTCCAGGATCCGAAGGAGCAGCTCAGGCGCTACGGCGGGTAGCGGCCCGACCCCACGATATCTCCGTGGGGTCAACTTTATATACAGATGTTTTTAACTTCTGCTCCTTTCTTTAAGGAGAATTCATCTATAAATCCACTGACATCTTTTATAAATGCAAATTTTTTACGAATATCTCTTGAAAGCCTATTTTTTTCTGATTGAGTTAATCGAATACCCAATAATTGCTTCTC
>CAYJBK010000043.1:0-7965 GCA_964368365.1 uncultured Candidatus Saccharibacteria bacterium | reverse complement strand
CCGATCTCGGAGTGACGCTCACGTCTGACGGCCGCTTTGTGGGCAACGCCTCTAAGGCTGGTGCTTATGATATTGAAATAGAGGTAACACCAGAGAGTCAGCCAACTAGTTTTCGACAAGTGATTACACGGAGTGTCGCACACTTTTTTGGCTTTGACAGTGCTCATGCTGACGGACTACCGATCAAAAAACACATACAATTTGTAGTTAACCCTCGTCCACCCACTCCAGGTCCACTCGGTATGCATGGCTGGTGGCCTGGTGATGGAACTGCTCAAAATCTCGTCAGAAATGCGCCGGACGCAACAACTCCAAAGGTGCGTGAGATAGAGTACACGGAGGAAGGTAAGGTGGGAAAGGCATTTAAGATTGGAGATGGCAGGATAGTCGATTTTGGAAAGTTTAGAGTCGTGGACCCTTACATTGTCGCAATGGATTTCTGGGTACGTTTCGACGATCTTCAAGGAGAGCAGGTTATTTTAGATAAAGTTTCCACCCGCCCTGGTACTCTGACTTCGTTTGAAGACACAACAGGGTTCTCTCTCCTTAAGGACGACAAAAACCAGATAAAGCTCTGCTTTTTTTCTGGGACAATTGACTCGAAAGGAGTCAAGAGAGTGTCTGGGCAACCACCACTCGTATGTAGAGTTGATGCGCATCAGCCGGTGATCGAAGCCGGTACGTGGTATTTCATTGCATTTGCTGCGGTGTCAACCGATACAGTTAATTACGAGATTGCAGAGAAATCTGGCGGCGCTCGTCCATTACCTGACGGTATAGCTGCGGATATTATTGTTGTTCCAGAAGCGAGCATATATAGGGATCTTTCATGGAACATCGCTTCCGGGGGAATGCATTTCACGCGAGGAGTTTTTCTGGCTGACAAGGATATCGTGGGTCTTACCGCAGGAGAGGTTTTGTCTAGTGATGCACCTGAGCTTCGAGGGGCACTTGACGAAGTTGAGCTGTACCTAGACGACGCTGTTACCGAAAAGGTGGCCGATATGGAGAATCGCGGTGAAGCTGTTCCAAAGACTCCGTTCCTAGATAGTTCGTTGGAGTTTACAGATATCGATAAAATATTTAATAAGATTTTCAAGCCAATCTACGACGCTGATTCCACCGGTAAGACTAAGGAGGAGAAAATGGGCCGTAGCTATTTAAGAGACAGGGAAAATTATGCGGATGTCGTGGAGCAGCTCACCGTAATTGGCTCTGCCAATGCTTACGACTTTACTCTTATTGCGGGTACCCTGCCTCCAGGGCTTACGATTACTGCAACCGGAACCATTGTGGGCATACTCGATGTTCCTGAGGATGAGACATTTCCCAAGAAATATACGTTTACCGTAGCGGCATCTCCATCTGGCCAGAGGATTACAAGCACCTTTGGGCGCATCCTCGCTTTCCTCGGATTTGAAATTGCGAGTGCCCAGGGCGGACCCGTGCAAGAGTTCACTCAAACTATTTTAGAAGCACCCTCCTGTGAGGTGCCGCCACGGGGCGGGATGATAGGTTGGTGGACTGGTGACAGCACCGCTGCAGATCATCTTAATCCGCAAGAAAGGGCGCTGGATTTCCTGCTTGAAGATGGGTCAGGTACGCAGTCGTCTCAGATGTTTAGAAGAGGGAAGATTGGTTTTAGCTTCTATCTCGACGGTGTTAATGATCAAGTTGCATTCCCGTTGCGCCTTGAGATTCTCAAGGCCTATAGCATTGCGCTATGGATTAAACCAATGAACCAGGCCGCTGTAGATCATTTTCTTCCAGATATTCGTCTGCCATTCGAACAATGGTCACACGTCGTCTCTGTGTTTGATGGCCTGCACACAAGTACATATCTGAATGGTCAAAAGATGTCGGAAGGTAGTCCCCCAATACCAGATGGACCTGGAGGTGGAATCCTTGGTGGTGAGGGAGATAAGGGCTTCGAAAAGATGTATCTGGATGAGGTACAAGTATATTCTCGAGCGCTCACCGCCACTGAAGTGTCTGATCTTTTTCACCCCGGCGATAAAGGCCTGTGTAAGTTTTATGGCTTTCGAAAGCCGAATGTGCCCAAGACAGCCCCCGGTGTCTTTTTCTCTCATGAGATTGAAAGTTTCAATGTGAGTGCGATGCGAGCGCCGCTGTCGATTTTTGGTGAAGAATTTGCTCGGATAGGTGGTGATTGCCCGCAGGAATGGACTGTTTCTCCTGCCGGTGAGTTCTCTGGCACGCCCGACGGGCAGGCTCATTCCTGTACCGTTAGGGTCAAAGCCTTCGTTGAGGGAAATAGTGGAACTATTACTGCCGTTGACCACGGGAAGCGCTATGTCGAATTTATAAAAGAAGTGGGAATTCCATCTGCGGCGCTTGCCCCTCCTGACGGTATGTTGAGTTGGTATCCTGGAGAATCAACTCCTGAAAACATTGCTCGGAGGGACACTGCAGGTTTCAAGGGTACGTATGAAAATGGGAAAAAAGGCCAAGCATTTCGCGTCGGCCCCGGATCGCACATCAATGTTGGGGGTCCTGAGTACCTAAATGTATTCAGCAAGAACTTTGGCCTTGATGCCTGGGTAAAATTTGATGATGGTATTGGAAAGCAGGTGATTCTCGGAAAGGCGGAGACGGCCCTGCACCCCATTAAGGGTTGGCTACTATCGAAGGATGCTAACAACAAGCTTCGATTCGAATCAAGGGAGGGAGATGTCTTGACCGCAGTTGTATCCGGAACGAGCTTTCTTCCAGACCGGTGGTACCATGTTGCGGTTACTGTTCTAAAGGAGCAATTTACGGGTGAGCCTCTCCTAGATCCAGATAAGCCGGTGGTAGAGCTTTTTATAAATGGCATTTCTGAAATACGCAGCAAGATTCCGGCTCTTTCCGATCATCCGACCATTCCGCTTCGTGTAGGGTCGGATGCTTCAGGCATTATGCCCATGATCGGACTTATCGATGAAGTTCAGATTTTTGGTGAAGGTGGTATCCGGCGGTTTAGTGACGACGCAACATACCAGCGAGGAAATGATTTTTCCGAGGAGCCGGCAAATGTAATGCGCGAGATCGCGAAGCGGGACGCGGCTGGAAAAGACTCAGACATAAAGATTCGAACTGGTGCTTTGAACGTCGACCAGATCGGTGTGTATGCTGAGCATCGGATTGAGGTGGATGGCTTTGTTCCTCATGTCATCTGCAAGATCTCTGGTATGCCCGAAGGGATGACGAATGGAGATCCAAATCGCGGTGAGGATAGCTGTCTCGTCGCAGGCGTGCCAGGAACCGTGGGACCATACACACTCACCGTGGAGGCTGTAGAAGCCGACGCCGTTATCGGGGCGGAGCCACTCGCGCATATCTCGAGTCCCACATTCTTCGCAGGCGTACTCGATTTTCTTGGATTTACGAGAACCAATGCACAGGCGCTTGGTTCTATACTCCGATATATTGAGAGAGAAAATGGTAAGAAAACCGGTAAGGTTACGATAGGTGGCAAGATAACTCAAACCCGGGCCGGGACGGCAAAGAAGTTGGGCAATACTATTCCCGCAATTCAGAACCCGCCGCACCTTACAGCGTTTTTGTCCGCTGAGATTCCTGGCGCGGGTGAATATACAAAGAAAGCACTGGATTTTAGTGGACACCAGAATCATGCCACGGTTGGATTGTCTAAGGGGGTTACGCTTGATTATGTGGAGAAGGGGAAGCGTGGTCCTGCGTACGATTTCACTCATGGTCTTACGCATCTCTATTACAAACCCAAGGAGCTTTTCCTTCAGAAGGAATACACTCGAACCATAGGATTCCCGGATCTTACATTGACCGAGCCAGACTCGAAATCTTTTGGATTTTCTGCATGGGTTACATTCGCGCATACCGATTGTGAATCGGAAGCAAATAAAAATCAGCGTGTTCCGTGTGCCATGACGATTTTTGACAAGACCGATCCGGCTACCGCAAAAGAAGGTCTTCAGGGATTTCGACTGATAAAAGGTGCGGATAATGCGATTCGTCTCGAGATTGGAACATCTGACAACCCAGCACGAACTGATCGGGGGTTTGTCACTACTGCCGCAGGCTCGATTGTGGCAAACGATCCTTTACGGTGGTACCATGTGGCCGTATCGATTTCCAAAGAAGGCGGTACGTATGTGGGACGTCTCTATTTGAATGGGCGTCAAATCAGACCAAAGGTTGAAAGCTTTGGGCCTTCTGGAAAAATTATACTGGTAGAACAAGAGGGTACTGTCATTGAAAAAATAAATAATAAAACAGAAAAAACAGGGTTCTACGTTGGTATCGGTTCAGGTATTACAAAACTAACGGATGACCCACAGATACTTACTGACAAGCTCGATGGGTACCTTGATGAAATAGCTATCTTCAACGGCCCAATCGACCTGAACCCACTCCCAGCGCTACTTTTTGTCGAAGATAAGAATGGAAATAAAGTTGTTTCCGATATTGTTGTGCCGAATGTTGAGGTCATACCGCCAAGCATACCTCTGGATTCCGATAGCGAGGGTGGAACTACGCCAGACGAGGAACTCGGTCCCGATGGAGAGAGTTTCTTGCCGATTGAGCTTCAGCTTCCTACCATTGAGCTTCCCGAAAACGCGGAAGAGAGTACGACTATTGGCTATCAGTTTTTCTGGAAAGGCGGTATGACTCCGCTTGCAGGATTTACGAGCCTTTTTCCGCCGCGCTTCGAGCTTAAGAATCCTCCAGCTGGTATTCGTATCACGGAAGCGGGAACACTTGCCGTTACCGAAGAAGCGGCTCCTGGCTCGTATCCTCTCAAGATTACACTTTCTGAAGCGGCTTCTTCTGCCGACTCGCGCATCACTAGCATTCCACCCACTTCATTTTTCGCATCCGTTTTGAACTTTCTGGGTGTCACTCCATCTACCGCTGCGGAACCGGTCGTGACTTCGGTCAACTACGAAAGTCGGGATGTGAATGCTTCGCTTGTAATTAACCAACATGGTGGCGGCGGCTCGTGTGTGCCGCCAACAGAAAATCTTGCCGTATGGCTTCGCGGCGAAGAATATTCTCCCAAGGAGAATCCTGAGCTCTATCTTTCTGATTGGATACCGCATAGAGACGAAGGCACCGTTTCCGAAACCAAGAGTGACTACGGTCTCATTCAGGGCAATGATAGCGTGAAATCTGCAACGGCGCTTAGGATTAAAGGCAGAGTTCCTGGCCTTGATATCGGCATACACAACAACGGCTTCCTGTTTGGCGGACAGGCGCGTCTCATCATTCCTACAGATCCGAATGTATCCACCGTGGGGTCGTTTATAAAAACTGAAAATGGTCTCGTTTTCGCCCCAAAGACTGCAGCACCCATAGCCATTGAAGCTTGGGTACGTTTCGCTCCGGGCTCTGCGGGTGAGATGCCAGGAGGGAGGCAGGAACTATTTCATGCAATGCCGCTGGGAGAGCTGGGTACAGATGGGTGGACACTGTACCAAGAGACCAAGCCTGGCTATACCGAGATAGACGAGAAAGGTGAAGAACAGTATCATGCGTCCACGACTACGCTTGTTCTCGACTGGGCAAGTACTGGTGAGACCGTGCCTTCTGAGCTCACTCTGGGGGAAAGTTCAGCTTTCCGTGTGTCTGATGTGAAGCCTGGTGACTGGTACCACCTTGCCGTCGTAATTGATGGAACAGCAAGCGAGAAAACGCTGGCGCTCTACGTGAATGGCCGGCCGGTCTTGGTGCCGCCAGGTGGAAAATTGATTTCTCTGAACCCAGCCATAAAACGTGTTGAGTCCGCAAAAGTGAGCGCAAACTGGGCGCCTTACGATATCGTCATTGGAAGTGCCGGTGGCTTGAATCACTTTAGAGGTGTGATGGATGAGATTAGTGTCTATAAGCCCAGAGATCCCAGTGCGTACGATCCACTACAGAATCCGGTTTTGACAAAGCGACAAGTTCGAGAAATATTTGGCGCACAGGGTGTAGGGAAATGTTCCGGTCCGGTGATTACAACCGAGTATCTTGCTGGCGCGACCTATGGAGGATCTGCGCTTCGATTTACTGACGCGATTGATGAAGAATATGTGGAGTTTGGCTTGATACGAGTAGGTCAGTCCTTGCGAGCCCCCATCCAAGCAGTGGGAGGAATTCCTCGGTATACATGGAGTTTAAAAGGCCGGGATGGGTTGACCACAGAAGGTATTCCGGGGTGGCTTCATATAGATTCTGAATCTGGTGTTCTCGGCGGAACCCCCCAGGAGGGAGAAGCCGGCATCATTTTTCTAACTATACAGGTAAAGGATTCAGCGGGTCAGGTCGGAAAGCATCGCTATATTTTGGATGTGCGCGATCCGGTTCCGATTGAGCTACTGCGTGCGTTTACGAATGGTCGTTTTGACTGGACAACCTATTTTGTTAAACAGCAAGTTAATCCGCTACTGGGATATCAGAGACAGATCTCTTATTCCTGTGTGTACGGCCGACGGGCTTCTGGTGGTGACAAAGAAATAGTGCTTAAAACCGTTAGTCCTGGTTCGCTCATCACACACCGTTGGTATCCTAAGGAACCAATAGATAGTGCCGATTATTACCGATATCTGGCCGAGATTGATCGTTTCGAGGGGCTCGTAGCATCCGGTCAGGATCCGCGAGATGAGGCCACGGAAACGATTATTGACGTCACAAACCCTCAGGCGCTTGAAGCATGGTGTCCGCGTCCCACCAACGTTGGGTTTCCGGGTTAACTTGGAATACAGGGCTTGACATGGGAATGGGATGGGTGTATGCTACTGGGCACCTAAAGCAGGATTGTGTTATGGCTGACGCTATGGGTTTTGCTACTAAGTACGTGCTAGTCTTGCTTATCTCCTAAGCCAAGTTACTTTTTATAAAGTAGATAGGGTACCACCCTGTCTTTGTTTGCGTCTAACCCAAACGCACAATGGATAAAAAACTGTTTTCTCGGTACAAGAAGCCGCTCGTTCCGCTCCCAGATCTTTTGGAAATACAGAAAAATTCGTTCAATTGGGTGGTTGAGAAAGGTATTGGAGAGCTTTTTAAAGAATTTTCCCCGATTCGAGACTACACCGGCAAGAAGTTTGATCTGGAATTTACTGGGTTTGAACTCGACAAGCCAAAGCACCCCGAGCAGTACTCAAAGCTCAATAATCTTTCTTTCGAAGCGCCACTCCGCGTCAAGGTAAACCTCATAAACAAGACACTCAAGGAGTCAAAGGAGCAGGAGATTTTCCTTGCTGATTTTCCTCTCATGACTCCACATGGAACGTTCATTATTAATGGTGTTGAACGTGTTATCGTACCGCAGCTTGCTCGAAGCTTCGGTGTTTTCTTTACGGTAAACGAACTCAAGGCCAAGAAATTCTTTGGCGCCAAAATTATTCCGGTTCGTGGTGTGTGGATTGAGCTTGAGTCGGAGGCAGACGGATCCGTCTTTGCCCGTATCGATCGAAAGCGAAAGTTCTCGGTAAACCACCTCCTGAGCGTAATAGGTGAATTTTCAAAAGAGAAGCCGCTCGATGTATTCAAGCGCCTCGCGATTGAACCAGCAGCCGATATAAAGGCCTTCTTTACAGAAGGAAAGGGTGCCGAAAAGAACAACGATGAATCGCACGTAGAGATCTACCGAAAGGTGCGTGACAGTGATTTGGCTACTGCTTCAAACGCCCGCGAGTTCGTGGCATCCATTCTTGGTGAGGAGAAGTACGATCTTTCTCGCGTGGGTCGTTTTCACTTCAACAAGCGTTTTGGAAAAGGGATGACAGAAGCAGATCTTGCAAAGCGCATGCTCTCACTTGAGGACCTCGTTCTTATTCTCGGAAACATTGCAACCCTGAACGCCACTCCAGGAGCTACCGAAGACGACATTGATCACTTGGGTCTTCGCCGTGTCCGTGCCGTGGGTGAAATGCTCCAGCTCAAGCTCCGCATGGGTCTTGCGCAGATGAAGCGCAATATTCAGGATCGTATGTCGACTGT
>CAYJBK010000042.1:0-8014 GCA_964368365.1 uncultured Candidatus Saccharibacteria bacterium | reverse complement strand
GCCCGCTCAAAGTGTATGAAAACACATACTGGAATTCAGACGAGTTTGACGCCACCACATACGCGCGAGAGTACGATTTTTCGCGCCCGTTTTTTGATCAGTTTCGAGACCTACTGCACTCGGTTCCGCTTCCAGCAAAAAGCGAACTTCGCTCAATAAATTCTGACTACAGCGATCAATCATCAGATTTCAAGAATGCATATCTTTGCTTCAACGGAGACTCTGTCGAGGACTCTGCCTATTGCACGAAGACGAGCTATGCAAAAGATTGCTTCGACCTCACCTATGCGCTCAGCGACCAGCTTTGCTACGACAGCGTCAATATCGACAAATCGTACCGCGTATACTTCTCGCTCGACGTAGATAATTCCAGCGACATCTGGCTTTCACGCGACCTCATTGGCTGCACCGACTGCATAGGTTGCGCAGGGCTCCGTAAAAAGTCTTATCATATCCTGAACGAGCCGTACTCTAAAGAAGAATATGAGAAGAAACGCGCAGAATTGCGTCTCGATACCCATGAAGGGCTCGCGGCGTTTCGCAAAAGAGCATATCTTCTCTGGCAAACTCGGCCAGTAAAATTCCGCCGCGGGCTGCGAAATATTGATTCTACAGGCGAGCGCATCAACGACACCCGAAATGCACATCACTGCTTTAATGTGGGCAACGCAGAGAATGTGAAATACTGCCAGGACGTATACATGATGAAAACCACAGAGTCTTACGATTACTCTGTGTGGGGGAGTGCGTCGCGCATGTATGAATCACTTACCTGTGGTGAGCAGGTAGATATGATTAAGTTTTGCTACGATTGCTATCCATCGTGCACTGATCTCGAATACTCCATCGCATGCCGTTCAAGCTCATCGCTTTTTGGTTGCGTCGGACTGAAGAAAAAGCAATACTGCATCTTAAATAAACAGTATCGAAAAGAGGAATACGAATTGCTTGTTGGAAAGATCAAAAAGCAGATGGGTGAAATTCCATATCGGGACGGGCGGGGACGAATGTATCAGTACGGTGAATTTTTTCCGATTGAGCTTTCTCCCTTTGCTTATAACGAGACGTGCCTCCAAGATCATTTTCCGATAAACAAAGAGACTGCGGAGAGCGCTGGATTTCCCTGGCATGAGCAGGAAAGCAAAGAATTCGCCATAACCCGCGAGGCTCACGATGTACCTGACACCATCACCGACGCACTAGAATCAATAGTTCAAGAAACTATTCGATGCGGTCAGTGTAAAAAAGCATACAAAATCATTCCCATGGAATTCGCCTTCCTCAAGAATGCCGGTATCCCTCTGCCGCGCACATGTTACCAGTGTCGGCAGGCCGCTCGGCAGCGTTTCGTAAATCCACCCGTCTTTTATCCACGGACGTGCATGTGCAGCGAAGAAGGACATTTTCACGGCATGGCCTCATGCCCGAATCAGTTTGAGACGGCATATTCGCCCGAAAAACCCGCAACCATCTATTGTGAAGTATGCTATAACACTGAAATTGCATGACCTCCGAAATTAAAACCTGCCAAAGCTGCACAAAAGATTTCACGATTGAATCGGAGGATTTTGTGTTTTACGAAAAAATGTCGGTACCAGCACCTACTTGGTGTCCGGTTTGCCGCCTCCAGCGACGACTTTCCTGGAGAAATGAACGAGCGTTCTATAAGAGATCGTGCAGCATGTGTTCAAAAAGCATGGTTGCTACGTATCCTGAAAGCAGCTCGTTTCCAGTCTATTGCAACGCATGTTGGAATGGCGACTCATGGGATCCACTTTCGTACGGTAAAGAGTATGACTTTTTGAGATCTTTCTTTGAGCAGTTCCAAGAGCTTCAATTGGTCGTACCCAGAATAGCGCTTCAAGCTTCACGGGTGGTAAATTCAGAGTATGCAAACCAGATAGGCGACTGTAAAAATTGCTATCTAATCTCTTCTGGGTCAGAAAACGAAAACTGTGCCTATGGCTACCGTATCATGAACTCTCGCGACATCTTTGACTCACTCATCATCCTTCGATGCGAGCAATGTTATGGTTCTTCAGAATGTATTGATTCTTCACGTATATTCTTTTCGAAAGATATTGCAGGCTCATACGATCTTTCGTTTTGCTTCGAGTCGCAAGGGTCTAACTCCTGCTTCATGAGCAGCAATCTTCGCCATGCCTCCTATCGGTTTAGAAACGAACAACTCACTAAGAGTGAATATCTTGATCGAATACAAGAGATAGCCCTTGGATCATATGCCAAAGTAGAGGAATATAAAAAAGAGTTTGCCGACCTTCAAAAGAATACGCTTAGAAAATACGCCAACTTCTTAAACGTACAGGATTTCTCGGGGTACACAGGAGCCAATGTGAAAAGCTGTCATAACTGCTTCAATGTCGCAGATATTGAAAACGGAAAATATCTATTCTTCGTAAACGAGAGCAAAGACGTCATGGATGTAAACAACGGCTGCTGTACAATGGAAAAGATTTATGAGACATCATCAGTAGGAACAAATGTAGTAGATCTTGCGTTTTGCACAGATGCATGGCCGGAAATTCAACGACTTCGCTACTGCGACACCTGTAGAAATGGAGCAACCGATCTTTTTGGGTGTATCTCAGTGAGGAAAAGACAATACTGCATTCTCAATAAGCAGTATTCAAAAGAAGAGTACGAGATACTTCTCCCAAAAGTTATCGAACAAATGATGCGGGTACCCTATGTAGACAGCAAGGGGAGAGAATACCGATTTGGAGAATTTTTCCCGCCTGAGCATTCTCCTTTTTCCTACGGGGACACTTTTGCCCAAGACCTTTTTCCGCTTAACAAAGAATCAGCGATCTCATTCGGCGCTCGCTGGCAAAACGAGGAAAAGAGAGGCCACACCGCGACTGTTCGATCAAAGGATATGCCTGATCACATACGAGATACTCCTGACTCGATATTGGAAGAAATAGTTGAATGCGCCCATCAGGGTACATGCAAAGAACGGTGCACAGAAGGATTTCGCATAACGCCACAGGAACTATTATTTTATCGGTCAAACTCTATTTGTCTTCCAAGACTGTGTCCGAACTGCCGACACTACGAACGAATATCGCAGAGAAACCCCCCGCGCCTCTGGAAGCGTTCTTGTATGTGCGAAGAAGCAGCTCATCCCCATGGGAAAGCTGGGTGTGGTGTTGAGTTTGAAACCTCGTATGCACCCGAAAAACCCGAAACAATATATTGCGAGACATGTTATAACGCCGAAATTGCATGATCATGGATTCAATATTCGACACATTTAAAGCGACAGGGGTTCTGCATCACGCACACCTCGTTCTGGGTGTTCCGAGCGAGAACCGACGCGCACTTGAACCACTACTCCTCGCGCTTTTGGGCGGTAAAACCGTGGGTCACCCTGACCTTTGGGAACTTCAAATCGAACAGATGGGAATCGACGAAAGCCGATCGCTTCGAGAGGAGCAGTCACACCAGCCTTTTGAAGCAACCCGGCGCATTTTCATTGTCCAGACGTTTGGGGTCACGGAGCCCGGACAACACGCCCTTCTCAAGACACTCGAGGATCCCAATCCAACGTCGCATTTTTTTCTACTGCTCCCCTCTCTTCAGGATATTCTGCCGACCCTTCGGTCACGGTTTATGATTACCCGCGGCATAGGTCCAGGGGAGTCCGAGAAAGAATTTGCCGAGGCGTTTCTCAAAAAATATCCAGCAGACAGAATAAAGCTGCTTGAGAAATTTGGCCTTGCCGCGATAGACCCTGATAAAAAGAAGGAAACTCGTCGAGCGCTTGAAGCATGCATACAGAGCATGGAAACCATACTCCACAAAAAGCTTCGAGGAAATCAGGCCCGGGATGCTAGGAAAGCGCTCGAGGAGGTCTTTCTCGTTAAGAACTATCTTGCGGATCCGGCAGCAGCACTCCGGATGCTTATGGAGCATCTAGCGCTTGTTTTACCCGTCTTTGAGGGTTAATATACATAGACTATGGCATACGATTTTACTGCGCTTAAAAAGCGCCTGGCCGAAGGGGAGGAGCATTACAAGGAGGGGCTTTCGACCCTTCGCACTGGCCGAGCAACACCAGCTCTTCTCGATTCAGTGGTTGCTGAATCATACGGCTCACGAACACCGATAAAACATTTGGCATCTATTACCATAGAGGACCCGCGTTCACTCCGGGTAACACCATGGGATAAGTCTCAGATCAAGCCGATCGAGTCCGCTATTGCAGCTGCAAACCTTGGTGTCTCTACTCAGACAGACGGAGCAAGTCTTCGTGTGATTTTCCCAGAGCTTACGACCGACCGAAGAAAGGCGCTTATGAAGCTCGCCAAGGAAAAGCTCGAGGAAGCACGCATAGCTGTTCGCCTTGGTCGCGACGAGGTTTGGAACGACATTCAGGGAAAAGAAAAAGAAGGAGGAATGTCCGAAGATGAAAAATTCCGGTTCAAAGACGAGCTTCAGAAATATATCGACGCGGCAAACGCAAAACTCGAAGAAATACTCGCCAAGAAAGAAGAAGAGATCTCGGAGTAAAGCTGGCCCATGAGTATCATACTTTTCCTCATCATCCTTGGGATCCTTGTTGTCTCCCACGAGTTTGGCCATTTTATTGTTGCCAAGCTTTCTGGCATGCGCGTGGACGAGTTTGGATTTGGGTTCCCCCCAAAGCTCTTCGGATTCAAATATGGCGAGACCACATATAGCATTAACCTCATTCCATTCGGAGGATTTGTAAAGATCTGGGGTGAGGACGCCCCAGCAGGCGCGGACCAACTTCCAGACTATGACCGCAGCTTCGTTGGAAAATCAAAGGGTATACAAGCAGCGGTCGTCGTCGCTGGTGTCGCCTTCAATCTACTCCTGGCGTGGGGACTTATCTCGCTTGGTCTCATGGTGGGTATGCCGACACCGGCGAGTGACACCACCTACGGCCCAGTCGAGAATCCAGAGGTCATCATCACTGAAGTCTTGAGGGGAACTCCAGCAGAGAATGCCGGATTGCTGCCCGGGGACAGGGTGATAACCCTAGAGCGTAACGCGAATGAAACGCTTACTCCACACAGCGCAGCAGACGTTCAGGAATTTATCCGGGCAAACGAGACTGAGCCAGTTACAATACGCTATAAGCGCGGAGACGCGGATGAAGCCTCTCTCATACTGACACCAGAAAAAGGCATCGCGGGTGAGTTTCCCGCAATTGGCGTGGCCATGGAGACACTTGGCATCGTACGGCTCCCATTCTTCAGTGCCATCATCGAAGGAGCCAAGCTCACCGTAGACTTTACCAAAAGCACCATTACCGGCCTCTATGCTTTAGTGCATGATCTTATCTTCGGGCGGGGCGCACTAGACTCCGTAACAGGGCCTATAGGCCTTGTGGGCCTCGTAGGAACTTCGGCTGCACTTGGTTTTACGTATCTTTTGGGGCTTACAGCTATCATTTCTATCAACCTTGCGGTCATGAATCTAATACCGTTTCCAGCTCTCGACGGTGGACGACTTCTTTTTATCATTATTGAAAAGATAAAAGGAACACCGGTCCCACCAAAAGTAGCGAACAGCATCCACGCTGCCGGCTTCCTCATACTCTTACTCTTCATGGCATTCATTACCTGGCACGATATCGCAAAGCTGATCGCGGCATAACAATGGCCAATAAAATTCTCACACTCGTTCTGGTGCGAGAAAAGGGTCGAGTTCTCCTGGGCATGAAGAAGCGCGGGTTTGGAGCAGGACGCTGGAATGGATTTGGCGGGAAAGTGACAGAAGGCGAGACAATCGAGAATGCTGCGCTGCGCGAGATAAAAGAGGAGGCGGGGATCGAAGTCCAGGATTTGGAAAAGCGGGGAATTATCGAATTTGAATTTCAAGGCGACCCACAAATACTCGAGGTACACATCTTCTCGTCGCAATCATTTTCCGGAACACCAACCGAAAGCGAAGAGATGAAACCAGCGTGGTTTGATATCGAAAAGATTCCGTTTGAAGAAATGTGGCCCGACGACATCTACTGGTTTCCGCTGTTTCTGGACAACAAAAAATTCAAAGGTAAATTTCTCTTTGGACCAGGGGACTCCATCCTCAAGCACGAACTAAAAGAAATTGTAGATTTTTAGGCCCCGCTCAGACAAAATATACCTTGAGAGAAGCCCTCGGACTGACTGGAGCAGGGTGCCAGGCCTCACGCACCCAGGCTCAGCAGAGCAAGGCCTGGACCAGTCAGGAGAGAGCAGGTCCTCGATTGGCGCTGGCCAATCGAGGACTGGTTCTCGCAAGGTGTATTTTGTCTGGGCGGAGTGCTCAAAAAAGCCTAGAAAACTCCCCGGACCTCTTTTTTGACCCCACCCTCCTTTTGGTATACACTTGTGCCATGTTGCAATCTCAACTCATTACCCGAACCAAAAAAGAGGCTCCAAAAGACGAGGTCTCAAAGAACGCTCAGCTCCTGATTCGCGCAGGATTTGTACACAAAGAAATGGCCGGTGTGTACTCGTATCTTCCTCTCGGAATTCGCGTACTTTCAAAAATAGAAAACATCGTTCGGCAAGAGATGGACCGCATCGGAGGACAGGAAATTCGAATGGCAACGCTCCATCCTTCTGAGCCATGGAAGCAGACGGGCGCATGGGACTCAGTGGACGTGCTCTTCAAGATCCAAAGCCGAACCGAGAAAGAATACGTAATGGGGCAAAGCGAGGAAGAGATCGTAACTCCTATTGTTCAAGAGTACGTGCAGTCCTATAGAGATCTTCCTGTTGCGGTCTACCAGATAGGACAGAAGTATCGGGACGAGCTTCGCGCAAAGTCAGGCATCATGCGTGGACGAGAATTCGGGATGAAAGATATGTACAGTTTCCACGAAACCCAGGAAGACTTCGAACGATTCTACACGTTAGCGAAGGAAGCATATCTCCGTGTGTATTCTCGCACCGGACTCACCGCCAAAGTCACTGAAGCTTCCGGAGGAAGCTTCAGTCAAAAAATCTCCTATGAATTCATGGTTCTCACGGATGCCGGCGAAGACGACATTCTCTATTGTGAGAACTGCGACTACTGTGTTAATACAGAAATTGCAAAGGTCAAAAAAGGGGATACGTGTCCCAAGTGCACCGTATCAGCATTAAATCAAGCCGTGGCTTCCGAGGTGGGAAACGTCTTTGATCTTGGGGATCGGTATCCAAAGGCCTTCGGTTTCACCTATAAGGACCAATACGGTGCCGAAAAGCATCCTATCGTTGGATGCTACGGCATCGGCACAAGCCGTCTCATGGGAGTGGTCGCAGAACGATTTGCGGATGAAAAGGGTCTTGTGTGGCCGGAAAGCATCGCGCCTTTTAAAATTCACCTCCTCGATCTCTCGGGAAAAAACGAGGAAGTTGGCGCTCATGCAAAGGAGGTATACACCATGCTCCAGGCCCACGACATTGAAGTTCTCTTTGACGACAGAAAAGTGGGCGCGGGTGAAAAGTTTGCTGATGCGGATCTTATTGGAATTCCACTCCGAGTAGTGGTGAGTGAGAAAACAATGAAAGATGATGTAGTGGAAGTTAAGAACAGGAAAACAGGCGAAACAACACGGATAACACCAGACGAACTGCGACTCCATGCTCGAGCGAATCTATAAATTATTTTCAAACGACATTGGCATAGACTTGGGGACTGCAAACACCCTGGTCTATCTCCGTGGGCACGGGATCATCATTAACGAGCCGTCTGTCGTAGCACTCAACCAAAAAACCGGACGGGTAGTCGCGGTCGGAGGAGATGCCAAGCAGATGATCGGGCGGACTCCACCCCATATCCAAGTCATTCGCCCGCTCATAAACGGCGTGATCTCTGACTTTGAAGTAACCGAGGAGATGCTCGCATACTTCATAAAGAAAGCTCAGAAACTCTCACCGCGAAAGTTCATGCGGCCGCGCGTCATCATTGGCGTACCTTCCGGGATAACAAACGTTGCGCGTCGTGCTGTCCGTGATGCCGCTTCAAATGCCGGAGCGCGGGAAGTCCATAT
>CAYJBK010000041.1:0-8044 GCA_964368365.1 uncultured Candidatus Saccharibacteria bacterium | reverse complement strand
CCCTTAAGAAGCGAAAGATTAGTGTCAGCCTTAACCGGCAAAAATTTTACTGACAAATCAACATCACTACCACCCTCTATCACGCCTCGCAACATATCGTAGACTGTTTTTTCAGTCTCTGAGAATAAATTTTTCACATAATAGTCCTCGCCAAGCGCGAGACGACTAAGATTGCACTGCGGATCAAGGTCTACGAGCACGGTCTTATAACCAAGCTTAGCAAACGCGACTGCACTGTTAAAAGCGAGTGTTGTCTTGCCAACGCCGCCTTTGTTGTTTACAAAAACGAGCTTCTTGGTGCGAGTAAACTTCATGTCCAAATAATAGCACGCGGTACTGGCCGTCAATCAAGTACCTCTAAATGCCTCGTGAGGAATGCTATTTCAGTGTATAAAACACGCCTTGGCCGATGGTGCCGTGCTGGGTGAGCTTTCCCTCTTTTTCTAGCTCGTCCAAATACCGCTCGGCGGTTGCGTTTGAGACTCCGGCCAGTTTTTCTACATCGTTGTTTTGGATTTTTCCGTGCGTCTGTACGAACGCTAGAATTTTCTGCTTGTTCTCTGTTTTCTTTGCTGTTTGTCCGACGATGAATCCTGTCTTGCCTCGGCGCGCGAAGTACATGCCGAGGGCGGTTCCGAAAAGAAGTACGGCTATCGAGAAGTAGAAGTATGTCATGTTAGGTTGATTGTACTACGAATGACTGGCGTACTTGGTGACTTTTTCTGAAAGTAAATACGTATTCCCGTGCGATAACATTCCTAAATACGAGGTTACTCTTTCTTCCTTTGAGTCTGCTGCAAGTGCTCGGAACATTCTCTTTTTTGCGACGGTTCTGAGCACTCTGTGCTGAGGAAAGTGTACCCAACCAAGAAAATCGATTCCCGAAGCGATTGTCTCGATCGAAACCTTGTCGGGATGCAATTCCAAGCGAAGCCGGTCTTTAAGAAATGTCTCAATTTGTGGCAATAAAGAGACGAGGTAATCCCGATCGCGAGACAGAAATACAAAGTCGTCAGCGTATCGAATGTAGTGTTTTATCTTCAAAACATGCTTCACAAACTGATCGAACTCGTTCATATACACATTGACCAAGAGCTGTGACGTGAGATTCCCGAGCGGCAGACCCACACCAATCTTCCCCTCAGTCGAGAAGCTATCGATCACGTCCTCAAGTAACCAGAGTGTCTCTGGTGAGTCGATATTTTTGTACAGAATATCCTTCAAGACGAAATGGTCGATGTTCGCAAAGAATTTTCGTATGTCACACTTCAACACCCACGCCGTACTGCTGTAGTTTCGAGACACGGCGCGCGAAAAGTCTTTGAATCGCTCAAGGGCTCTGTGAGTACCTTTATTCATTCTGCATGAGTACGAGTCATACATAAAACGAGCATCAAAATAACCATAGAGCATACGATACAGCAGATGATGCACCACACGATCGCGCACCGTGGCTTTATGAATAAGACGGGGCTTAGGGTCAGAAATACCAAAACGAGTGTATGAACCGTGCTGGTATGTGCGTTCGGCAAGACTCTGTTGCAACAGAGAGAGATTATACATAAGTCGCACCTCAAAATCGGCGACATCGCGTCGGTTCCGTTTCCCCCGCAGAAACTCCCGCCACACTACGAGAAGATTTTCTAAGGTGATAGTATCAGAATACTTAATTGTAAATTTATTCATGACAAACCCCGCATTTATCGTCCCCCCCACCCCCCCGACAAAATTGTCGGGTATCGCGACCAAGATGCTCGCTCTCTATGTTGAATGGCATACGACCATGTCACGACACGTCCCGAAAGATTTGCGGTATTCTCTTGCTATTCGTATCGACGGCCTTTTCGCTCAAGTGCTCGAAGGAATTTCTCTTGCCCAATTCTCTGCGACAGATTTGAGAGCACGTTACCTCACCGAGACTATCGGCAAAAACGATACTCTTAAATTCATGCTCTATGCACTTCGCGAACTCAAAGGTCTCGACGAGCAGAAGTTCATCTCGCTGGCAGTGAAGACTGAAGAGATCGGCAAAATGCTCTACGGCTGGAAATCGAGTACTGAAAAGAAGACCGCCGGACGAGCTCTTTTATAAGCCACAGCCGGCGGATATCCTACCCGAGTATCGAGGAGCACCACCCGATAGTTGGAGTTCCAGTCATTGGTCAACCAATTCGCATTGCGGTTCCACTTCGACCCGTTCCAGTTGGCATAAGGGACGTTCCAGTTGCCGTCCTTGTCGCGGAGCTTCGCGCGAGACATCATCCGTGTCAACACCCATCTGTTACCAGAAGAGCTGTATGTTATTCGGCATCGTATATGCGCCAATGTCTCGCGCAGACTTGAGTAGGACTTCTTCTCTCAGACTCATCTCACACTTCTCGTCAACGTATCTCGGAGAATTCTCAAGATGAGGTCTCGCCATAGGTGGCGCGAAAGCTGACCCGCGCGACTATTCACCTATGTGTTCGCACTATACCGCATATACCTAGCAGTAAATGCGAAGAGCAAAATATATCTATCAAAAGACGACGGCTACCCGCCGTCGCAAAATTCAAAGCCAACACTCATTTCTCGAGGAGCACCACCCGATAGCGGGAGAGCCAGCCACGGGTCAACCAAGGCGCATAGCGGTCCCACCCCGACCCGCTCCAGAAGGCACAAGGGACGCGCCAGAGGCCGCCCTCGTCGCGGAGCACGGAACCGGGGCAGAAATAGTACTTGCCGTCCTTGATCTGGACGCCCGGAGGATTTTTTGTTGGGTTTTCGCACAACCACTTCCAATATTCGATACCAGGGACATAGTGAGTGTCTCCGTAGGTATTGACGACATGTTGCATCACTTCGTGGACTTTTTTGCCACTGAATGCCGTGAGGTCAGGGACAAAAGCTCGGAGCTTTTCAAAATCAAGCCCTTGAGTTTCTGGGTTGAGGGTGTACGCACCAAACTCTGCCTGCTTAGTATCACCAGCGAGAGCCTTATAGTTTTGAGTCGTTGGGTCAACAGCTTCCACTTTATCTATAGCCTTAGCTGCATCGGTGGCGTTATACCAACCCTCAAATGTCTGATTTAGAAATGCTTTGTTTTCAGTTTGTGCTTCTTGTACGTTGACAGTCTCTGCTCCAAATACCATCCCCGCTCGTCTTCTTGCGTCGGCCAAGAACGGGTCTTCGCCCATACCCTCTCCAAGCAAGTCGTCTGCCTCTTGCCTGATACGCTTCCCGCGCGTACCAAAGGGGTCTAGCTCCGCAACTTCTTTTAGCGGAATAATTCTTGTTTTGCTTGAATCTCCACGCATTTTATCTACAGTTTCAGTACGAGAGCGTCGTGCCGCGTCAAAGTTAAGCGCATTAGCCGGTAAGCCAAGCTCTTCTGGCGTAACGGTGCGCAAGAACCCTTTTGAGGCGAAAATCTTTGCCGCTAAGAGGCGGTCCGTTGGTGGATATTCTTTAAAGGAGAGCCCGGTCGCAAGACGACCATCAACATATTCTGCAAAAGAGATGCCGTTGTGGAGCTGACGTTCGGTGGGCCAGGACTCAAGAATGGCCTCAACGGTGCCTTGCGTCACCACGAACTTTTTCAGTGAAGGCTTCCTTCCTGCCACGTCCATAGAGCCAGTCTCGCGCGCCGTATCAGCACTCATTTGGTCGGCATAGGCTACTTGAATTTCAGCCATTGCTTCACAAAGCTTGGGAAGAGTCGTTTCGACATCGTACTGCGAGATCTCAAGACTACCATCGGGATGCATGAGTCGAGCGAGCATAATGTCATATGCTTCTTCTTTGGGCGTATATCCGACTTCAAGATTGTTCTGTTCAAACTCTCGCGCAATTTCAGGTGGTAATTCTTGGCGCTCGGGGTTCTTCTCAGATTTCAAGTTTGCGGTGAAGATCATCTGGAAGCCTGGTGCGATATTGATCTCTCCATTGCCCGGCACATGGATGCCATCGCCCGGTTTTGCGTTTGCGACACCTTTGAGAAATACCATTTGTTCTTTAGGCAGTGCAGT
The DNA here is from genome assembly GCA_964368365.1 of uncultured Candidatus Saccharibacteria bacterium. Lineage (GTDB taxonomy): Bacteria > Patescibacteriota > Minisyncoccia > Phycocordibacterales > JBBUBG01 > CAYJBK01. Next base: position 4,037 of record CAYJBK010000041.1, on the reverse strand, counting down.
GAACTCGTCAAAAACGACCACCGAGCCATCCCGCATCGCACGCGAGAGAGGGCCAAAAATCTCTACCGTCTCGATAGCACCGCTTGTCTTTCCCTCCTCACCTGCTGGGCGGATACCCGTCTTGCCCCAAATCTGAGACTCACGAGTTTGTGGCGTGCAGTACACCATCTCAGCGGGCTTACCCGTAAAGTGTTTTGCGGCATAGCGCGCAAGAGAGGTCTTGCCGGTACCAGTGGGGCCGTGGATAAACATCGGCTTGCCATGAATCATGCGTATACCAATTGCTGAGAGATACTCTTCCACTGAAGGTGTATGCGCAATATGACCCTCTTCAAAAAGACCTTCACGTAGTTTCACAAGGTCAAAAGCGCGGGCTACGGTCGGATCGCGTAATTCACTTGCGGTAAGTTGCCCTTCAAGAGCACGTTTTTCTTGCTTGATTTTTTCAAGAAGGCTCGCTTGCATACGTTGTGCGTAGGGGTCTCGGTTTATCTCACGGAGTCGGCGCACTTCAAAATCTGAAAGGTCGGCAAGCTCGTCAGAGGTTGTCTTGAGCGTGTCGTATTCTTCACCGAGTGTGGCTCTGATCTTCCGCTCATCGAGGCCATGTGCAAAAGCTTCTTTGTCCTGAGCGCTCTCCACACGATGTGATCGGAGAATCTCTTTGGCAGCGGAGAGTTGCCCACCGGCTTCTTCGACTGCGACAGAGAACCCTTTAGCCTCTTCATTCAAGTCGTGAAGTTCTGTCTCGTGAATACGGCGTACAGCGGAAGAAAGTTCCTCTTTGAGCGTATCTCGTACTTCTTGTCGACGGTCAGCAACCTCCGAGAAATTCTTAGGCGAGCCAGGTTTCTTTTCCATATCAGTAGTATAGCAAGTTGTATTCTGTTAAGAATTGCTCAAAATATTTTTGATCACCCAGTAGGTGATTCTGCTGAATCAAAAGGCAATGATTCAACATTTCAGAATAGATGCAAGGTTCAAAGTCCATACTCATTTCTCGAGGAGCACCACCCGATAGAGGGAGTACCAGTCATTGGACAACCAAGGCGCAGAGCGGTGCCACTCCGACCCGAGCCAGTAGGCAGAAGGGACGAGCCAGCGGCCGTCCTTGCCGCGGAGCACCGAGCCGGACATAAAATAATAGTTTCCGTCTTTTATATTTACACCCAGCGGATTTTTTCCGGGATTCTCAATGAGCCACTTCCAGTACTCGATGCCGGGAATATGGTAGCGATCTCCATATGTATCAACCACATGTTGGATAACTTCATGGATGGGTTTGCCATTCAGAGCCGAAAGGTCGGGAACAAAAACTTTGGCCTTTTCAAAATCAATACCTTGGGTCTCTGGGTTGAGCGTGTACTCACCGCGTTTCGTTGCATCAACATCTTTCGAGAGTGCCTCGTACGATTGGGATTGAGGACTCATGGCATGTCCTTCTGGTTTGAGGTTAGCAGTGTCCCAGCCCCACGAGTCCTTGAAGGTGCCAAGCATAAAGGCCTCATTTGCCTGCGAGAGTTCTTGATCGTCCGGCATCTGCGGTATTTCCTCTCCGCTGTCGAGCTGTCGTCGCATGCCTTCGGCACGTTCAACGAGAACGCGAATCTTATTCTGGAAAGCTTCTTTACGTTTCTCACCACTGCCTTCCGATTCACCGGCTTTGTCGTCAAACGTATCATCTACAAGTGCGCGAGAGTATTCTGCAAATGCGTCGTCGAGTTTGGGCTTGAGGGCGAAGAGGCGCTGCTCGAGAGCATCGCGGAGTTCAGCTTGAGACTTCTCGGGCTTTGCTTCGGCCTGTGTCTTCGGCATCTGCCTTTTCATTTCCATGCGTGATGATTTTGGGGGCATAGTCTAAGTGTATCAGTCAATAGCTAAAGATCAGCTAGATGCTCCTGCAAAATGTCTGCGAGCACGATCGGGAGTCGTTCCGCTGTCTCGGCCAAACGAGCAGTCGGCGCGTAAGTAGTAAGGGCGGGTGCGCCGCTCTCTGTCACACCCACACCAACCACAACAACCCCTTCTGCACGAAGTTTTTCTAGAGCGCGGCCGACGCGAGCAGGGTCATCGCTCCCTCCATCGGTAAAGACGACAACTATCTTTTTAAGCTCGCCGTTTTGGATATCGCGTCGAACTTCATCACTCAAGCCTTGCGCGATGGTTTCAAGTGGAATAAAGTCGGTGGTGCTTGAGCCAGGACACGTAGAGAGAGTAGACACTACTTGAATGCGATCTTTTTCTGAAAGCTCTTCAGACATTCTCTTTATTGGTCGAGAATCTTCAGCTGAGGCTTGGAACGTATACGCCTCTGACTCTACCGATAAGGGCTTCTGTAAGTTGACGGCCTCTTCGAGTAATCGATCACCAAACTCTTTGAGAGCTTCCATAAAAAGCACAGCGGCCTTTTGCTGTTCTTGCGACTTTCCTCCTTGTTGCATGGAGCCTGAACGGTCGCCAACTAAGGTTATCTGCACTTTGCCAAAACGCTTCCCCTTTTCCATTCTGGTCTCCTGTGTTTCCCATACCTTTGGTTCCCAATTCCCTGCTTTAACCTGCGAGACAAGCTCTGCTGGGTCAGCAAGAAAATCCCCTTCCTCCGTTGGGTACTGTGGAGCCTGTCGCTCTTTTTGACGTTGGGCAATAATACGTTCAATGAGCTGTCGTAGATCATCAATCGCACTTTGATTAGTCTCGGGATTGATAGTGTTGTTCAGCTGTTCCGCGATAGAGCGATAGCGCTGGAGATCCTCTTTTTTTACACCGAGCTGGTTGGCGTATTCTTGGTCTGCGCGATCGAGCGGGCTACTTTTCCCCTCTTTCCATGCCTTGAGAGCCTTTTTTTGATCTTCAATAGGTACGGCGTGCGGATTCCTCTTTTCAGCGGCCGCGTATGCATCTTTGAAACGTTCGTTCGGGTCAACCTTGCCTTCCCTTTTCTGGGGTTTAGCACCTTTTGGATTCTTTTCAGGCTTTGCACCTCCCTTCTTGCCTTTTGGCTCACTAGAAGAATTTTGCGGATCGCCCTGATCGTCACCCTCTTTCCCTTCTTTGCCTTCTTGTTTCTGCTCGTCGTCCTTTATGTCCTGCTCAAGCAGTTTCTCCATGTGTGGCCAGATGAGTTTGTCTTGGAGTTGTAGACGCTTAGACATGAGCGTTTCTGGATGGGCAACAATATCCATGAGTCGCGTACCGTTCTTTGTCTTAACACCCTTTACCTTATCAAGCGCCGCGCGCACCTCTGGTGCTACCTGACATACCTCATCTGGCACACGAGCCTCACGCAATAGCGCTTCGGCAAATTGTACGTGCCGCGGCTTAGCAGTCATGTCAGTCTCTGGGAACAGGTCTTCGGTATAGAGTCTCTGTTCGACATCGGCAAAGCTTTTGTTTGTGCTCGTGACCACCGTCTCGTTCTCGTGAGTATCCGCGACACAATTATCCAAGAGCCCGTATGCTTTTGACTTTTTAAGACGAGCTAGGTATCGCTCAAAAATCTTTGCCCCATCTTTTTCTTTGAGCAAGGCGAGTTTTTCTTTGAAATGCTCTAGCTCGTGCATCGTAGCAAACGCAGTTTCTTCTTCAGAAAATCCTCTGTCCTTGTAGAAGCGAGAATTAATGTAGATTGTGTCGTTTTCGAGATCGTACGCGAAGGTGTGTAAATCTGGCGGAGCTGCTTTAAATTCAGCATGTCCACGGAGACGGTGTTCAAAGAGATCTCGGTGGAGATTAACGAATTCAACGGCTTCCTTATGTTCAGCCTCACTCTCTACTGCGCCCCCATCTCCTTCTTGGCGAATAATTACTGGAGGAGCCGTTTCAAGCGGGTCTTTCGGTTTCTGAGGTTGAGAAAGAGAGCCTTCTGGGCGCATGGGGAAAGTATACCACCATAGGCTAATGGGCCTTCCAGATGTTCAAAAAACCCTCGCCCTGCCGCTCCATGCATTCCGAACACCCCCCGCGAATCCAGTCCGGACAGAAGACAGAAATGCGCGGACAGGGCTCGGATGTGAGTGTGCGAAGCATCCGAGGACCTT
>CAYJBK010000040.1:0-8069 GCA_964368365.1 uncultured Candidatus Saccharibacteria bacterium | reverse complement strand
TGAAGCGTGGAGTGGACCCCCTGGCGTTTCGCTATTATACCTTTCTTGCTCACTATCGACAGAAGCTGCAGTTCAGCTGGGAATCTTTGGAGCAGGCTGAGCATGCATACCAAAAACTCGTGCGTTTTGTATATGGGCTTCGGGAACAAACCAGTGGGAAGCATCTTGGGGTCGTCTCTCCGCCATGGAAAGTTAAATTTGAATCAGCACTCGAAAACGACCTTAACGTTCCTTCCGCTCTTGCGGTCCTTTGGCAAATGGTCAAGGATCATGAGCTTTCTCCCGAAGATAAGTATGCAACGGTCCTCGACTTTGACCGTGTTCTTGGACTGAGCCTCAAGGAAAAAGCAGAGGCCTTCACTCTTTCGATAGATGGAAAGTTGCAGTCACTTCTCGCAGCACGAGAGGAAGCGCGCCTCGCTCGTGATTTTCTTAAGGCAGATCTCATACGAAATGAGCTTACGGCGCTGGGTTATGACGTCAGCGACACCGCAAAGGGCCCCATTCTCAAAAAGCTTATTTAACGCTATACTACTTTTGGTTCGGGGGTCCTTATGGTCCGTAACGCCTTCTAAGGAGGTACGCACATCGTTACGCCCTTCCGAGGGTTGGTTCTCTCGGCCATTGTTCTTGTCGCTGTTCTCGCTTCGCCGCTCGCCGCACGTGATGAGAGTCGTCGAGAGGGTCGAAGGTTCATCGACCTGGAGCTCCGCCGGCTCCGCTCATCGGCATACATGCCGAGTTCAAACTTCGAGCTGCGTGTCAGAAGACTCCTCGAGTTCTCCGACACCTACCGACTTGATCCCCAGGATCTCCTTGCTCACGAGGTCCGAGAGATCAGGGGTAGGCGCAACTCGTACAATGCGAAGAAGAGAACTGTGCAGATCGCCCAACAATCCGCCCAGTTCCACCTCGCAGTTCCCGTTCGCACGGAATAGGCCAGTCCCCCGGCCTCACCCGTGTTTCCAGATCCCAGCCACGGCTCATCCGCGGCTGGGATTCTTCTTTTTCAGGCTTTCCACACCTTAGTCACAGGTTATGAAGATAATCGTGTGTTTGGGCTCTTGGGCCGTCCAGCCCTCTATGCTACAGTTGTCCCTATATGCCAGACATAAAAGGTGCATTTAGGGAGGCCGGTGTACGTGTCCCACCGCAGGATCTTGATGCTGAGAAAGCGCTTCTGGGGTCCATCATGCTTCGCCCGGCAGGTCTTGCTGACATTGTGGATCTGGTCACGCATGAAACTTTTTATAGTCGAAAGCATCAGCTCATTTTCCGCTCGATGCTCGAGCTCTATGCCAAGAACGATCCAATCGATCTCCTTTCCGTCTCAAACATTCTCAAGGAGAAAAAAGTAATTCAGGATGTTGGTGGCGCAAGCTACCTCACTGAGCTCGTGAATCTTGTTCCCTCCGCTTCGAATCTGGAGTATTACGCCCAGATGATTAAGAAGAAGCATCTCTACCGTGGGCTAATACAGGCATCTGAAGAGATCTCGGAGACTGCATACAACGAGGCCGCGGATGTTGATTCTATGTTGGATATTGCTGAGCAGCGTATCTTTAAACTGGCGAATTTTTCCACGCGACAAAAGTTTACCAGTATCAAAGACGAGCTTTCTGAAGCATGGGAGCGCTTGGATAAGCTGCATAAGTCGAAGGATGAACTTCGCGGTGTGCGCACCGGCTTTGACGATCTGGATAACAAACTTGCGGGCCTCCAGAAATCAGACCTTGTTATCCTTGCTGCGCGTCCTTCTATGGGAAAGACAACGCTTGCGCTCGACATGGCGCGGTATGCTGCTACGAAACACGGTGTGAAGGTGGGCTTCTTTTCACTTGAAATGAGCTCACAGCAGCTCGTGGACCGTATGCTTGCTTCCGAATCCCGTGTGGATTCCTGGAAGCTACGCACAGGACGTCTTTCGACCGATCTTGAATTTTCTATGATCCGCGATTCACTCGACAAGCTTTCAAAAGCGCCGATCTACATAGACGATGAGCCAGGCAATGGCATTGTCCGAATGAAGGCCGTTGCGCGCCGCCTGAAGAGTGAGCAAGGACTCGATCTCCTGTTTGTAGACTACTTACAGCTCATGGTTCCTACTAAGAACGTCGATAACCTGGTTCAGCAAGTGAGCGAGATCTCGCGCTCTTTAAAGCAGCTTGCTCGTGAGCTTGATGTGCCTGTCGTGGCGCTCTCCCAGCTGAACCGTTCGGTCGAGCAACGCGGTGGCGAGCCCCGCCTCTCCGACCTTCGCGACAGCGGATCGATAGAACAAGATGCCGACGTGGTGCTCTTCATTCACCGTGAGGACAAATATAACAAAGATTCTGATCGTCCAAACATTGCAAAGATTATTATTGCAAAGCATCGCAATGGTCCTACAGGCCAAATAGAGCTGTTCTTTGACGAGAACCGCGTGAGTTTTACTAGCCTGGAGAAGGGTTCCGGCTTTGGTGCGTTCTAGTTATGTCGCAGACCTCTCACAAACTGACTGAATGGTTCATGAAGTTTCCTGGCATTGGTCCTCGCCAGGCACGGCGGTTCGTTCATTTTCTGCTCACTCAGAATAGAGCCGCACTAGCTGAGTTTGTTGAGCTTGTGAAGAAACTTCCTGAAGAAGTCTCACAGTGTCCGCTCTGTTACCGATATGCGCCGGTGGGTGGTAATGCGCTGTGTGATCTGTGTCGTCCGGGTGTCCGCGACGACACAATGCTTATGGTTGTGGCTCGAGACGTGGATCTGGACGCGGTCGAAAAAAGCAAGGTCTATACTGGCCGCTATTTTGTGCTTGGTGGTACCCTCTCTCCCCTTGATAAGGATCCAGAATCAAAGGTTCGTCTTAGCGAGCTTGGTCGCCGCATCGCTGATCTTAGAGGGCTTAGCGAGCTTATCATTGCGCTCGGTGCTCACGTCGAAGGAGACTACACCACTTCCGTTATCCGAGACGCGTTTCCAAACCCTCCTTTTCGCATTTCTACACTGGGCCGAGGTCTTTCAACGGGCACCGAGCTTGAGTATTCCGATTTTGATACTATCCAAAATGCGCTCAAAAATCGCCGTGTCCAATAATACCATACTTTCTGCCCTCTGTCCTGAAGCTAAGCTTCAAAACAGAAAGTGATTAACGTGGTGTAATGTTCCTCGAGGTGAGGGCTAAAACAGTTTGGCGGAGTTGAAGAGCACGCCAAACATCTTGCACCATGTCATCGCGTACGGATATTCCTTTGGATCTACGTCAGGGGGTATATCATAGTTGACGTTTCCCTCCGTCGCGCGAACTCTGCCAAGGTTTACGAACTCTTTTGCTTCGAGGTCCTTGGAAAGGTAGACGTAGATATCAGGACCATTGATGGTTTTGAGGTCCTCATATCGGAGATGTTTCTTTCCGTTTACGTCTACTACGAAAACTACTCCGCTTGCTGGGTGTCCAGGAGCGCCCACGATGGGGATCTTAGCTGTCTCGGTGATCCGAGGTGGTTCAGGTGTAGTCTCTGCTGGCTGTTCTTTTTGTTGCTCTATTTCTGTGACAACGGGTTCTACTGCGACAGGAATTTTAGGTTCGTCGAGGCGGATGGTAATAAAGAGCGGCGAGATAAGATAGTAGGCAATTCCGCCTCCGACAATTACTGTCACCGCAATGAGTATTTTTTTCGCTTTCATGCAAGCTAGATTAAAATTCTTCTGAACTAATTTCTTCCATCATTTGGGCACCTTTTTCATACATATCCACCCAATCGAATGCTGTTTCTTTGGGATCGAACGCTTTGCCGATTTGAGGGTCGTATACGAAGTATCCTCCGCAATCAGCCAGCTCCTCAAGATATATTTTTATCTTGGCAAAGAAAGCTTCCGCATCGGCGCCTGTATGATGATACGGAAAGCGAAGCACGATTCTGTCTTCTGATGTAATCTCAGCTTCTTCAGTCTCGAGCTCGCGACTCATTTTGTTTAGAATTGGCAAGCAGGGTATATCGTGCACGAAATAGGAGCTGCCCTCAAAGTCAGGTGAGGTAACAGCAATTTCTTCGTTATTCACTGCCTCAGCTTCAAGCTCCTCTGCTTCAGAAAGATCGGGGAATCCTTTGTTCGACTTATACAGTGTGAGATCGTAACTCATAGAATAAGTATATCAAGTTATATGTAAAAAAAACCACCCCGCACGGATTTGCGGGATGGGCATCTTTTTGCGCCGTGACGTGGGCGGACTTTACTTCGGGCCGTCCCACGGTTCGCGCTTGGGGAGCGTTGCGGCGAGCTCGGGCGTGACGGCGTCCGGCGTCGGCCAGATCATCAGCACGATCCCTTTCATGGCCGGCACCTGGATGAAGATCAGGAAGCCGTCCGGGAATTCCGGCTCGGCGCGCGAGTGGATCTGGGCTGGGAAGCCCGCGTCCTCGAACGCCTTCTTGGCCCGCTCGGCGGCCGAGGCACGGTCCTTCGCCTCGACGGCGAGCACCAGGTAGTGCTTGCCCAGGAGCTGGTGCATCTTGGCCGAGGCCGTGTTGAGGATGATCTTCGACATCATCGGCGGGTAGTGGGCGCGCTTCGCACTCTCGCTGTCGCTCTTCATGCCCGGCCGCGGACCACCTGCTGCTTCGATTGCGGCGATCAGGGCGTTGCGCACCTTCTCGGTCGGGCAGATCCCCACCACGTTGATCGGGTACACCTGTGCCGGTTCAGCTTCGTTCATGCGTATGTCCTCCTGCCCGATGGCAGACGGTAACAAAAATCCACATGCGGCTGCATGTGGTCCTTGTGATTCATATCAGAGAAATCGGTTTCTGTCTAGGCGATCGAATTGATCTTTACCTCAAAGAATGGCTGGCGGTGGCCCATCTTCTTTCGGTGTCGAACCTTTGATTTATAGTGGATGATGGTGACCTTGCGTGCGCGCCCAGACTTTACGAGCGTTGCCTCCACCTTCTTTCCAGGAAGCGTCGGCTTGCCAAGCGTGGTTGTAGTGCCGTCATCATGAAGAAGCACCTGGTCAAAAGTGATGGTATCCCCTTCTTTGTGTTCACCCAGGATCTTTTCGATTTTAAGGCTCATGCCTGGGGAAACGAGATATTGCTTGCCTCCGGTCTTGATAACTGCGTATTCCATAGTTGCCATATCCTACTCAATTTGGGCTGGTTTGTCTAGTACCACCGGTTCCAGGCCGATACCCTCCCCGGTAAGCCTAAAAACGTCCTTGTCTACCTTCCCAAGCTCCTTATACGCTGCGTTATAATGCGAGACGGTGGTTCCGAGGGTGGTGCCCATTTTGACGACATACTGCTCGTAGGCGGCTAGGTGCTTTCCCAGCTCACCGACTCGCTTGATGATCAGCTGCGCAGACTCTTCGATCTGGAGCGATTTCAGGCCATGGAGGACGGTTTGGAGGTATGCCAGGAAGGAAGTCGGTGAGACGATGATCACGTGCTTCTCTCGGAAGGCATAGTCTATAAGGTCGCGTGTGTTTACTTTCACCGAGCCTATTTGAGCCACAAGGAGGTCGTAGTAGATGGCCTCATGCGGAATGAACATGAAGGCAAAGTCGAGGGTGTTTTCTTCCGGCTTGACATACTGTGCGGTCTCGTCGATCCGGTTTTTGAGGTCTGCGCGGAAAAGTTTCTCAAGCCGCTCGCGTTCCACTGGATCACGCTCTTCCGCGAGTCGATTGTAGTTCTCAAGAGAGAATTTAGAATCAATAGGAATTATCTTGTCTTTTACGAAGACTACAGCGTCCACGATCGTGGCGTCACGGAAGGGGTACTGCATCTGAAAGCTTCCTTGCGGCAAGACGTTCTTGAGAAGCGTCTCAAGGTAGTACTCTCCAAGGATCCCCCGTTGTTTTGGATTCTTTAAAATATCTTGGAGTGACTGAAGCTGGTCCGCAAATCCTACTACCTGCTTCCCTGTTTCTTTCACTTCGGTGAGTTCGCGCGTAATATCCTGAATCAGTCGTTGTGATTGAGAGAACTGAGTATTCAACGATTCGCGGACGTCACGTGATGATTCACCGAGCTTTGTGTCAACCGTTCGGATCAGTTCGTTCAGCTGATTCTGCATGAGAAGCATCGACTCAGACCCTTCGGGCTTACCTCTCCGGGTTACTAGCATCGCTCCAGCGAAACCAAGGGCTAGTGCGCCGAGACCTACAAAAATGACGAGCGGGCTTATTTCCATAAAAATAGTGTATCACAGGTGGAGGGCTAGTATATAAAAAATAATGAGGGCCGCGGATGAATCCGTGGCCCTCCCCTTCCCTCATTCCTGAGCGATGGCGTGTACTCAGGAATGCCCCAGGTCAGCGCGCAATGATGGCGCTGGTCTTGTTCACCTCCTTCAGGAGCCTGGCACGGATGTGCCGCTCCCGAGGTCGGAGCTTGACGTGCTCGGCTACACAGCGCAGATGTTCGACGCTCGGTCGCAGCTCGGTCTTGTACGAATCAATACCCGACTGCTTGAGCATGTTCGCCTGCCGCTGGATCACCTGGCACCCGTCAAACACCTTCCGTATTTGTGCTCGTTGAACCCCTAGTTCAGGGTCCATTCATCGTACCTCCATGGTTTAGCCATCCCCCACTCAGTATGCTACTCCTCCTTTATTAGGGGTCAATTGCGGATTATCCACTTCCCATGTAGTATGGAAATATTATGACACAAGCTGTAAAGCGAGCTCTTATTTTCATCGGTCCTCAGGGGTGCGGTAAGGCGACACAGTCGCAGATTCTCCGTGAGCGCGAAGGGTGGGTGCATATCGATACGGGCGGGTATTTGCGTACCTTTGCTAAGAAAGAAGGCAATGACCCTTTAGTAGCGCATGTTCGTGATTACGTTCACCAGGGGCTTCTTCTGGAGGATGAAGTGGTGTGCAACGTCTTCGAGCGCGCTCTAGAAGAAAAGGCTCCGAACGCGGATATGATAATTCTTGATGGTATTCCTCGAAAAATGGTTCAGGCTGGAATAATACTCGATATCTTGAAGGCTCGCGGTTTTACCGACATTGTAACGATAAATCTGGTTATTCCTCACGAGGAGTCATTTATCCGGCTCAAAAAACGCGCAACGATCGAAGGTCGTCCGGATGACGCTGACGAGACAAAGATTCTCCGGAGGCTTGCCCTTTATGATCAAGAAACGATACCCGTGCTCGATTTCCTTCGTTCAAAGGGTGTGCCGGTCCATATGGTAGATGGAGTTGGTCCTGTCCCCGAGATCGCCGAGCGGATCAGGCAGGCACTTCTAAAGCAGTAGTAAGGAGTGCAGCTATCTCAAGAACCGCTCTATCCGTTTGAAGCTTCCGGAGCTCCTCTTCGTTTGCCCAGGCAAGCGTGAAGTTCTCAAGTGATACGATTGGTTGGAGCGGGTCGTGCAATTCTTTAAATACGTATCGCTTTCCGTATGCGATTCCGTTTGTTTCAAAATCCTGAATCACTAGAAGCTCAGGATTTTTAAGCTCATATCCGAGCTCCTCTTGTATCTCTCGCCGTATTGTTTCCTCTGGCGTCTCCCCTTTCTCCATCTTTCCACCGCAGAGCAGCCAGAGTCCTGGCCAGTCAGTTTCATCCTCCCCTTTTCGCTTATGTAAAAGCATCCGTCCCTCGGCATCATGGAGCGCTATGACGGCTATATTCATTTCCCGCATGCTGTCGCTTGATATCGTTTTTGTATGCTTAGATTATAGCATGGGATTTGGGCGAATCTTTGCTGTGCAAAAAAAGTTTCGCCGCCCAGGAACTGGCCAGGGCGGCGATCGGGCGAGGAACAGCTCGCCTACTTTTTCTTCACGAGCACGAATTCATCGCTCCCGTACCAGGGGTAGCCGTTATGACCCTTGTAGGTTGCCGCGATGACGTAGATCCGCCCGAGCGGGGCCTCCAGCACCTCCCCATCGGGCTCGTTCTGCGTACGGGCGACGTAGCGACCCGCTTCCCAGGTGAATTCATGCGAGCCGCTAGCCTTGCCTACGAGGCGGCCCAAGAAACCACCCCGTCTCTTCCGGCGATCCCAAAGGCTGAGCTCGATCTCAGTGACTTTTGCCCCTTGTATCCCAAGAGCAATGATCCCTGGAACTTCTG
>CAYJBK010000039.1:0-8296 GCA_964368365.1 uncultured Candidatus Saccharibacteria bacterium | reverse complement strand
CAACTCTTTAAATTGCTCAAAGAAAGGACGAGAAAAATCATAATCGCGGCAATATGACTTTGGATCCCATACATCCGAATACCATACCGCCGCTTTATATACCTTCCCCTGTACGTCTGGATGGTACACCGAGATTATGTCCTCGCCGGTCATATCGCATTTCCGCTTGTAGAGTATCCGGTATCCCCACCAAGCAAACCGCCGAAGCATGCGGCACGCCGGGCACCAAGTTGGTGGTGGCACCGCCATCTTGCTGTAAAACTCAAAGTCCTGTGGCTCGATGGTGAAATCTTTTTTACAACTCTGGCAGCTTTTTGTTTCCATATTATTTAAACGACTTCGGACTGGTAGCAGGTTTCGCAGTAAACTATTTCCTGACGTTCTGGAGCATAGGACGTCTCAAATTCATTAGGGCAGGGCTCATTTCCATGAAAATGCCTTACCGTGTTCCTATACTTGGGAGCCTGGCTCCCAAGTTGCTGGCACGTGCACCGTTTTTTCCAGAGTTTCCAGGGATTGCGCCACTTTAGGCGGGCATAGTGTCTGCAATTTGGACACAGGCGCGGAACGGGAAGGTTGAGTTTTTTGTAAAGCGCTAACTCTTGGGGGACTAAGCGGAAAGCTCCCGTGCATTGCTCGCGGCAGGTTCCCTCATGGAGACACTCGATGGTTTTGGTGAGCACGTCCTCTCTATAGTCCTTGATGTGGTCGAGTAACTCCTCTGTTTTGAGGTTTATTACTACATTTCGAGTATCCGGCTCTCGCCAAGAATATCCCTTCGTTTCCGCATCCTCTTTTGAAAGGGCGAAATATTCCTGAGCAACGGTGTCATTGTATGGGAATGGAGAGAGCTCGATAGGAAAGAATTCTCCGTACTGGTAGACCCTGCCACCGCGGCCTAGATAGGGCATCTCATTCATGTGCTGTTTTATTTTGGGAATCAAGATTCTATACTCTTCTTCTGAATATTGTTGGTTGAAGATGCAATAGTTTTTACTCTTTAATCCAAAACAGCCGAATAGATTTGAAGAGCTGCTGCACCACGCACTGTATTCAGAATCACGGAGGTTTCCGAGCGAACCCATGCAGAACTTCAGTCCGTGGTCATTTCGTCCCCCGCTCACGTATTCGTATATGAGCTCCCCTTTAGGGATGTTGTTTACGTCCATCGAGTCCTTCATGCTGAAGGACCTGCCTGTATAGCGAACATTCTCGAGATCATATGCCTCAAAACACCGGTAGGCATCTCTCGTAACGCCGAGGTAGTCTCCGGTTGAGTTAACTGTTTTGGTTAGCTCTGCATATTTGTGCGGATATCGGAGCCGCATCTCTCTAAATTCTTGAAGAAGTGAGGTTAACACCTCATAACTTCCTGTATCTATATCAGCCAAAACCCTGGCGTACTCTTCCTTTGTGTACTGCTTATTGCGAAAGACATACTGCATATTCCGGAGATTTGAAGACATGAAGCAATCTGTTGTGTTAGTACAGTCATAGAGAAAAGATGAATTGAGGCATGATTGGACAAGTACTGAATAGACCGTGTTGTAATTTTTATTGCCTAGGGTTGTTTCCAGACATCCTTCCGAGCTTTTTATCGAAAGACAGTCAAAAAGATCTCGCGAAGCATCGATATTCTTAGAATAGAATATGTTCTCGCTTTCAGTGAGTGAATAGGAAAGGTAGGCGTTCTTTGCATCCATCACGATATTTGAATACGGAGAATTCTGCGCGTTGAGCTGAAAGAGATTTATTTTTGGAACTGTATTTAAAAGTTCACCAAGCTGAGCGAAAAAAGGTTTAGAGAAGTCAAAATCCTTTCCATAGGACATTGGATCCCACGAATCAGAATACCAACACTCGTGACAATACACAGGGAATTTCTTTTCCGGAACATAAGCAGAAAAGATATCTTTCATACACTTGTCACACTTTGCCTTGTAGAGAGCTCGCTCGTTCCGCCAAGCATACCGACGCTCGAGTCGACAGTCGGGACAGAAGGTTGGTGGGGGTACCGAGACCCTCTCGTAAAAAGCAAAATCCTCCGGCTGGATCATGAAGTCTTGCTTACAGTTTTGGCAAACTCGATTTTCCATTTAGATCGTTTCTTTTTGATAGCATTCTTCGCAGTAGACGATCTCTGGTCCTTCGGGCGCAAAGGTGCTGTTTATTTCCTTACTACAGTTGGCGCATTTTCGAGCATAAAAGCGAGGAGGCCGCATGCGAGTTATTCGCATGGCGTGGCGACAGTTTGGGCACTCGATCGGCGCGGGAAGATTTAGCTGATCAAGGATTGCTTTTTCTTGGGGAATGACTCGAAAGGCACCTATGCACGGGTGGCCACATTCTTGACGGTGCTGACATTCAAAAATATCTGCCGCTGGTGCATACGTTCGTTTCTCCCATTTTCGCCAGGTGAGGCCGCGTGAGCTAGCTTCGTTTTCAGTGAGAGGAAAATGCTCTTGTGCCAGTGTTTCGTTGTAGGGGAAAGGCGACATCGTCATAGGGAAAAACTCGCCATAACTTCCATCTTTTTTCATATTCTCAACAATTTCTGCGCGGAGCTTTTCGTAGTCTTCCTTAGTATATTGTTTGTTTAAGATGCAGTATTCTTTTCCGCGGAGTCCCACGCAGCCAAAAAGATTTGAGGATGAAAAACAGCTAATGCAGTATTCAAGCTCTCGGCATCCATTCGCGCAAAGCTCAGAGAATTTAATGGAGTAGTTGTTTTTAGGAATTGCGTGGCATTCATGAAGAAGCTCATTGCTTACTGTGCATACTGTAATATCTGAGAGCCCCTTGCTGTTATTGGTGAAGTAGAGATAGCGTCCGTCTTCGCAGTCGTTTACCATGTATCCAGCCGTTATGTCTTTGGAGTTCGAAATATAATCGCCAGAGACATTCTGATTTTTGGTGCCTTGCATGAAGCGACGAGGGATTGGTTTGGCGACTTCGCTAACTTTCTCCTCGATCTTAGCCCAGTTGCTACGGTTTTCGAGTCCTAGCTCTTTGATTTTCTCGATATATTCTTCTTTTGTAAACTGGTCATTGAAAATGCAGTACTGCTTGTCCCGGAGTCCTACGCAACCAACGCAGTTGGTGCAGTTGTTGCAATCAAGTAGAAACCAAGAATCTCGGCAGTTTTTACAGTTTGTGGAGCATTTTAGGTTGTAACAGGTATCGCAATTTACACATCCCACGCAGAGCTCGCATTTATGAATGAGATAACAGTCGAGGCACTGTGTGCTTTGAGTGAGATATCCTGAGTAGCTACAGTTTTCGTTTCCGCCCAGAGCTGTGAAGCAGAGGTAGCAATCTTTTGAGTCCACCACATAGTTTGAATAATCTGAGTTAACAGAATTCACGAGCCACATCTGGAGACGCGGTACCATTTTCTGAAGTTCATTAAATTGCTCGAGAAATGGACGAGATGGATCGTATTCACGACCGTAGGTTAATGCATCCCATGCATCAGAAAACCAATATTCGCGAGAGTAAACCGGAAAAGGAACTTCTGGGTTGTAGATCGTTATGATTGGTTTTCCACTCCCGTCGCATTTTCGTGGGTAGAGAAATCGCTCGTTTAGCCACGCCATTCTGCGCTGACTTCGGCAGTCTGGGCAATGTGTGGGAGCCGGTACCTTAATACTTTCATAGAACGTAAAGTCTTCAGAAGTGACGGCGAACTCTTTTTTGCAATTCTGACAGATTTTATTTTCCATGGATTAGATTACTTCTTTTTGATAGCAGGATTCGCAGTATATTATTTCTGGCCGCTCGGGGGCGTAGCTGGTCTCAAACTCATTTTGGCATGGTATCGGGTGCTGATGGTTTTTTTGTGTGCACATGCAGAAGCGGTGAAAGAAACGTGGTGGGTTGCGGAGTTCTAATCGTCCGTAGTGGCGGCAGTTGGGACAAAGACGCGGGAGTGGGATAGTTAGCTCACGGCAGAATCTTAGTTCAGATTCTATTATGCGAAATGCTTCTGTGCACTCGTGGGTGCACGTTTCTTTGTGCGCACATTCTATGACAGCGCCGAGTACTGTATCTTGAGCTTCTCGTATATTGTCCGGGAGATTTTCTGTCTTTAGGGTAATTGAATACTCTTGTTTTGCAGTTGGATATGTTACAAAACCTTTTGCGCGAGATTCTTCTTCGCTCAGAGGAAAAAATTCATGAGCTGCGGTTGCTTGGTATGGAAAAGGTGCGAGTGAAGCTGGGAAAAACTCTCCATACTCTCCCGTTGACTTCATATGCTCAATAATTTTTGGTACAAGGATGTCGTACTCGTCCTTTGGGTACTGTTTATTCAAGATGCAGTATTGCTTGCTTCGAAGGCCGACACAACCAAAGAGGTCGGAAGATACGTTGCAAGAGAAACAATACGTAAGATTTTTCACGTTCGGCCATGCAATGGTCGTGAACTTTACATTGGAAGCACCGCTTCCTGATCCCATACATTCGTACATGAGCTCTGCATTGTCTCCATAGTTTGAAAAATCATAGCAGTCTCTCACTGGTCCAGTGAGGATGTTCTGTATGAA
Source organism: uncultured Candidatus Saccharibacteria bacterium (assembly GCA_964368365.1). Lineage (GTDB taxonomy): Bacteria > Patescibacteriota > Minisyncoccia > Phycocordibacterales > JBBUBG01 > CAYJBK01. The sequence goes on along the minus strand of CAYJBK010000039.1, from coordinate 3,752 downwards.
TTTACTGTCTTCTACGCCTCGAACTCTAAAAGAATGATGAGTATTTTTTGACTCATAGATATAGTCGCCTGATACATCAACATTCTTTAGTCCGTGTATATATTTCTGTGGTGCAGTCTTCCAAAATGTATGTGCTTTCTGAGTTAATTCCTCAAGGGCCCTTGACGATCCGAGATTAAACCCCCCCATTTTTTCTTCGTACTCTTCTTTGGTATATTGTTCATTAAAGATCATGAACGATTTATTCCGAAGCCCGACACACCCAAAGCACCTTGTGCATCCCACACAATCTTGAGACAAGGAAACATCTACGCAATTCTCACAGTCTACCGAAAAGAGTGTTTTGTAGGAAGCCGCAACATTTACGTTTCCGTAGCCTTTTTCGCATCTGTTTGTCATGTGGCTGTCAAACGAATCTTTCGATGCCTGATCCCAGATAAGATAGGCAGAATCTTCTGTGAATGAAGCCCCTCGGACGAGATAGCAATTTTTACAGTCGTTTGCATTGGTGCAATATGTGCAGTCGACCATATTGGTCATAAAATGCGATGGAAGTGGTACGGTGTGAAAGAGGTCTTTGAATTGCTCAAAGAAAGATCGGGAGAAGTCGTAGTCTCGTCCGTAGTCCAATGGATTCCAAGCGTCCGACCACCAGTAGTCTCGGTCGTATATTTTGACAGAGCTTTCCTCGGGGAAAAACGAGAAAATCCTCTTGCCGGTCAGCGCGTCCGTTTTATAGAAAAGATGCCAGTCGTTTCGCCAGGTCATTCGTCGTTGTAGTCGGCATGGAGGGCAAAAAGTCGGAGGTGGTACTTTTATTTTTTCATAGAACGTAAAATCCTCTGGTGCAATCTCGAAGTTGGTCTTACAATTCTGGCAGGTTTTTGTTTCAGGCGACATTACAGTAACTCTTTGAGTTGCTCTATTGAGGTCTCTGTGAACTTAAGAATATCGTGGAGCGTTCCCTTTTTAAGAATTTTGTGGTTGGGAATAATAACAATAGTTTTTAGGTTTCCCGCAAAACCCTCCAGTTTTATGTGGCTTCCCTTCTGCGATTTTATATGAAATCCACGTTTTTCTAAAATTGCGATTAGCTCCTTCCCAGATATTTGGGGGAGTTTTTCCTTAGGCATACACTTCTACTGGCGCAATAAATTCTTTTACAGGCATCTCGTCTTCAGAAATTTCGGTCGATTCGTCTTCGAGATGAAGTGCGATTGCTTCCTTGATATTAGAGAGGGCTTGCTCGAAAGTATCTCCCTGAGAAAAGCATCCAGGAAGGTGTGGAACTGACACGCTGAAACCACCAGATCTCTCTTCTCTGAAAAGCGCATTGAAGCTTAATACTTTCTGAGGCAAAATCTTCTTCATGCTGCTAAGCATAGCACTGTTAAGCCGTTGATTCAAGATGCTTTCTTACAATACTTCCTTTTGATAGCAGGATTCGCAGTATACGATCTCAGGTCTCTCGGGCGCGTAGGTGGTCTTTATTTCAGTAGAGCATTTTGCGCAGATGCGGTCAAAGATCCTCATGGGGCCGCGGCGCTTAATGCGATCTTGGTGGCGACAGTAGAAGCACGGGCGCGGGATGGGCAGAATCATGGTGCGGTAGAATTTCAGCTCGGCTGGTGTGATGATATAGTTTCTCTCGCACGAAATACAGCGAAGTCTTTCTTGGATGATTGTATCTGGAACGTCTTTAATGTGGTCTGGGATTTGCTCAGGTTGCAATGTTTCCTTACCTTTGGTCACCTGCATATCGTCTTGCCATCGATATCCCGCTGCAAGCGCTGCTTCCTTCGTCATGGGAAAATTATCTTGTCCGATGGTTTCGTTATAGGAGAACGGTGCAAGAGCGGGTGGCATGAACATGCCATACTCCCCTGCTTTTACAAGCTCTGCCCTTATCTTTTCCTGAAGCTCCTTGTATTCCGCTTCTGTATACTTTTTGTTCAGAATACAGTACGTTCCGTTTTTAATCGCGTCACAGCCAACTACGTTTTGGCATTTTCGGACAAAGTAGGAATACTGAACATCAGAACAATTTTCAGCCCAGTAGCTTCCGATGATCCGGCTTGAAAGGCCGGTTGCGCAGCAGTCGAGAAGGAGTTCTGAGTTATATCCATACCCCATCGTATCGTAGGAGTCCTTGATATTTTTGCTCGAGAAGGCGTATTTGGTATCTTCCCCGTCGGTTATTTCGAAGCAATTATGAAGATTTTTTCCTTGAAAGAGGTAGTCCCCTGTTGAATTGACGGTCTTTATATTGCTATTGGCTCGCCGAGGAAACTGGAGAGAGAACTCTTCAAACTTTTCTCTCGCCTCTTTCATCTTCGCGTAGCTACCCCTGATCTCTGAAGTTCGTTTCTCGTATTCTTCTTTCGAGAGCTGCTCGTCAAAAAACACATAGCTTTTGTTCCTGAGGTTTACGCCGCCAAAGCAATTTTGGCACCCGCTTGAATCGCGAAGGAAGATCGAGTCGAGACTTCCTACTACGTTTTGTCCAAAAACTACTCCATTAGACTCATTCACGTTGACGCCTTCGTAGCAGCGTTCTATTCCAACCCCGAAATAGATATCTACGGCATCGCGATTGTTTTTCATGCCACGGGAATACATCGAATCTTCGCAGAGCGAGGAATTAAAGATCAGGTAACAGTTTTTATTACTGCTCGCTACATTGGTATAGTCGCTATTCACATTTGGTCCAAGAGAAACAGTGTTCCCTAAATTTCGTTTCGGCACTTGCCGCATGAGCTCTCCGAATTGTTCAAAGAATGGACGAGCAGGATCGTAGTCTTGTGCGTAGGAATACGGGTCCCATTTGTCTCCATCAAAACATTCCTGGCAGTAGATTATATAGGGTGAGTTGGGTGCAAAGACTGAAATCACTTTCTTCGAACACAGTCCGCACGAGCGATTTGTGTAAAGATTCATCTCGTTACGGAATAGCGCACGGCGTTTGAACCGACACTCTGGGCAGAGCGTAGGTGCCGGAGCCTGCATCTTATCGTAGAACGCAAAATCCTCGGCTTCTACTGTGAAGTTTTCTTTGCAGTCTCGACACGCTCTTGTTTCTGGATTCATGTGATTACGCTACTTCTGCCTGGTAACAACTTTCACAATACACTATTTCGGGTCTCTCGGGAGCATAGGTGGTGTCAAACGTATTAGGGCACTGTCCGTCCGAGTGCTGGGGGTGCTGGGCGGTGTTTTGATGACGCACATAGTCACACATACAGCCTCTCTTCCAAAGCTTTATTGGATTTCGGGTTCGTACTCGAATGTAGTGACGACAGTTCGGGCAGAGACGCGGAAATGGAAGACCCATCTGGCGATAGAATGCGAGTTCATTCGGTACTATACGAAACGCTGTAGTACAGGGGCCTGGACACTCGCCTTTATGCTCGCAGCCAATGACTTCGTTTGTGATGGAGTCTGATACATCGGTAATGTGCTTTGGGAGATCTTCTGGCTGGCGTGTGATGGTGTAGGAGCGTGCCTCCTTTTCCTTCCATGTATACCCCTGGGCGATAGCTTGCTCCTTTGTAAGTGGTACAAACTCCTCTGCGAGGGCTTCGTTGTAGGCAAACGGAGAAAGTTCTGGTGGAAAGAACTCTCCGTACGCGAACGTTCTGCCAAGTTTATCCTTGTATGGCATGGTCCTCATGTGCTCCTTGATCTTGGGAAGGAGTGCTTCGTATTCTTCCTTGGAATATTGTTTGTTTAAAATGGAGTAGCTTTTCTTTCGC
>CAYJBK010000038.1:0-8345 GCA_964368365.1 uncultured Candidatus Saccharibacteria bacterium | reverse complement strand
AGGGATGCTCAATCTTTTGGAGGATCTTGATCTCGAGAAAAAAGGCGTTGAGGCAAAGGTTGAGCTTCGTACTAAAGAATTAAAAGAAGAAAGAAGTAATTTGGCGAAAGAAAAAGAAAAACTCGCCACACTTATCGAGAGTATTGGCGACGGGGTTTTGGTTATTGAACCCGATGGTAGGATTATTCTGTGGAATAAGGCGGCAGAGGATATATCTGGGTGGTCCAAAGAAGATGCCATAGGAAAAAAATTCCATGACGTCGTAAAATTGGTTAAGGAAAGCGACCAAACAGATAATAGCGGGTTTATAGATAGTGTTATAGAAACAAAGACGATAAAGGCGATGGCAAACCATACGTTTCTTATCCGCAAGGATGGTGCGAGTGTGTCGGTTGGCGATAGTGCTGCACCGGTGCTCGATCCAGACGGGGTGGTGCAAGGGGTGATTGTGGTCTTCAGAGATGTTACCCAAGAAAGAGCAATAGAAAAAGCGAAAGATGAATTTGTTTCGATCGCATCACATCAGCTTCGTACTCCGCTTACGGCTATTCGAGGATATTCTGGGATGCTCTTGGACCAAGATGCGGGACCTATCAATGATAAGCAGCGCGAATATCTTTCTGAGATCAGTCATGGAAACAGTAGGATGATCGAACTGATCACCGCTCTCCTTAATGTTTCAAGGATAGATTTAGGAGTTTTCTCTATTGAACCCGAAGAGGTGGATCTCGAAAAAGCTGCTTTAGGTATGCTTAAGGAGCTTGAGATAACTATCAAGGACAAGAAGCTTAGGGTAGATACTACTATTGAAAAAAATCTCCCTACCTTGAGTGCCGATCCTAAAATAGTGCAGATGATATTTCAGAATCTGCTTTCTAACGCTGTTAAGTATACTCCTCCGGAAGGGGCGATCACTTTTAAGGTGGGCAAAAAAGATGATAGCTTTGTCATTTCAGTTGCTGATACGGGCTACGGAATTCCAGAAGCGGTGCAAAAAAAGATATTTACCAAAATGTTTAGGGCTGATAACGCACGTGAGAAAGATCCGGATGGTACTGGCCTGGGGCTCTATATCATAAAATCGGTTTTAGAGAGTGCTGGAGGCAAGATATGGTTTGATTCTAAAGAGAATAAAGGTACTACCTTTCATGTTGCCATTCCTCTCGAGGGCATGAAAAAGAAACAAGGAGAGAAAAGTCTTCAATAAAAAGGAGTATGGATACACAAAAGAAAAAGATACTGATTGTAGAAGACGAGACCCCGATATTAAACGGGATAGCGGACAAATTTGAGTTCGAAGGTTTTATTGCGCTGAGGGCCCATAATGGAAAAGAGGGTTTGGAACAGGCGCTTAAAGAGCATCCCGACCTGATTCTCTTGGATTACCGGATGCCTAATTTTGATGGCTTTTACCTTCTTGAAAACTTGAGAAAAGACGAATGGGGTAAAACTGCGAACGCTATTATGTGGAGTAACTCACATAGCACAGGAACAGTGGAAAGAGCAAAAAACTTCACTGTTGCAGACTTTTTAGTAAAAAGCGATTGGGAATACAGAGATGTTGTCAAAAGGGTGAGAGAAATTCTTGGTTAGTTAGAATTTGCTTCCTTGAGGCCCCCTGTCACGGGGCGCCCAGAGCGACCGAGCAGCAAAATCCACCCGCATACACTATATGTCCGATCGGACAGGAGATGTATGTACTCGTTTCAGTTTAATTTTTTAATGGTATTATGATATTCATATGTTAAAACCTTTGCTCAGATCTTTTCGAAAGGCAGAGAGATCTCTGGGAACAAAAGCGCATTATTTTGAAACAGGCTTTGTGCTTTTGGTGTTGTCTCTTACGGCGCTGATTTCTGGGAAGGGGTTGGTGGAGTGGGTCGGAGTTTTTGGCGTCGTTTTTACATTTGAATATCAAGTACTCTCAACCTATCTGCGTGAACATGCCGAGGCGCGAAAGAAAATCGGCAAGCATGTGAAGTCCGACTCAATCTACAAAGAGATCCAGTTTCTTTTCTATGCAAAGGAAGTTATTTGGATATCCTATTTCTTACTTCTCGGTGCATACTCGGCCATCGTGGGCACGATCGTTTTTATTTGTTACGGGGTCTGGAGAAAACTCTATAGAAACGAGTATCCGCTCGGAGATGAGGATATTCTCTAGGTGTGTTTCTCGGTCGACGCAAAATCAACTCGACAATTTTCTAAAGTCTCGGTAGAGTTCTTAGCAACTCGTGTTCTTGTGCGAAAATAAGGAGGCTCATATGTCCCAGGTCTTTCACTGTCCGGCCCGCCTCGTTGTGGTTCTCTCGGGTGCTTCCGGTGTTGGGAAGAACAAGATCCAGGGCGGTCTGGAGAACTGTTCCTTCTCTGTCGCAGCCGGCAAGCCGCATACGCTTACCTCTGCTACCACTCGGCCCCTGCGCGAGAAGGACGGTGAGGTGGCCGGGGTGCATTATCATCCGATGAGCGACGACGAATTCTGTCGGCGTCATGAACGGGGAGAATTTGCGGAAGCGGTGAAGAACCCCAATGGGTATCGATACGGACTCCTCGCGTCCGAGTTCGAACGGGCGCCCGAGGGGTCTCTCGCGATTGTGCATCTCAACATCGATGGAGGACTGGTTCTGAAGCAGCGGTACCCACAGGTGCTTCTCATCTGGGTGGTGGCGGACCGCAACAAGGAACGCAATCTCCTTCTCTGTAAGTACCGTATGACGCAGCGGGGAGATAAGTCTCAGGACATCGCGAAGCGCCTCGAAATCGCGAAGGATGAGATGGCGCGGATGGATCACCTCTTGATCCACGGGCGGTATGATCATGTGATCGTGAATGCCGATGGTAAGCTGGCGGACGCGACGCACGAAACGCATCGCCTCATTGAGGCGGCGCTGACTCTTTCCTGTGTCACGTCGTGAAAGATACGCCCTTAGGGCGCGGTCTGGAACCTGCGGGGCTGTGGCTCCCGTGGGTTCTTTTTCTTTTGAGAGTGGGCGTGATAGGCTAGAACTACATGTCGAAACATCAGCAATTTTGGAACAAGGAATACCGGACAGGCGCCCACCTTCAGCTCTCGGATGAACCCGCAGAGGATCTCATGAAATTCACGCGCTGGGTGGAGCGCCAGGAAGGGCGTCGCCAGCTAAACGTTACGGGACGGGTGCTTGACCTTGGCTGTGGCAATGGGCGCAACCTTATCTATTTGGCTCAAACATATGGCGTTCGCGGAGTAGGGTACGACATCTCAAATGAAGCCATCAAGCAAGCGATTGCGGCGTCCCATGATATGCCAATAGAGTACAAAGTGCGCTCCATTGATATTCCTCTCGACCTGCCAGACAAATCTGTGAATCTCGTGCTTGATATGATGACGTCTCACTTTTTGAAAGGGTCTGAGCGCGAGTCGCTTCTTCAAGAAACTCTGCGCGTACTTCGCCCCGGCGGCTGGCTTTTTCTCAAGACGTTTCTTGCCGACGAAGATCTGCATGTTGCAGAGCTTTTAAAAACTGCTCCTGCAGACGAGCCGGGTGCCTACATTCACCCGAAGATGGGCGTGTACGAATATGTGTACAGCGAAGTAGCGCTCCTAGATTTTTTTGCACCGCACTTCCAGGTTCATAAGCTTGAGCGCTCCTTTAAGCACATTAAAGATGGACGAGCATTTAAGCGTCGTACTATTTCTGCATATCTCCAGAAGCCGTTCTGATTTTTTTGAGCTACATCCAGAACGTGAGGATCGAACTCATGAGAAGGAATCCGACAAGATAGTAGGTATAGGTGAGTGCCCAGTAGCCCCAGGATTTTCCGTCCCAAAGAACCACACCGATGGTGATGGGCACAACAAGTCCCACCCAGAGAAAAAGACTCGTGGAGAAGGCAAGTGAAAGGCCGCCGAGGCCCAAGTATCTTACACCGAACGCAAGTATGCGTGAAAGCGTAAATGCCATTACGAGCGATCCAAGTCCCATGAGACCATAGCTCATTCCCATACCTTTCTCCATTGCGTTTTCCATTTTTGCTTTTGCCGCGGCAGCACTCCCGAAGGTGGCCCTCATCCACTGCTTGCCAAAAAGAGGACCAAACCACAGCGCGCCCAGGATCATGTTTGCTACAGCTGCCACAATAATTGCGAGATAGTTGATGGTTATATACATAGTATTTTAATTATATCTTCTTCAATAAGTATATCGCTTTTGCTACTCATTTGGTAGTTTTTCGATGCGGAAAAGTCTCAGGGATTTGGAGTATTGCTCAATGTGGATAACCAGGGGAAAACACGGGGATGATTTCTCCGTTTCAGGTCTATTCCTCGTGGAGGAATCTGCTTCCGTGTCACTTTGCAATCTTCTAGCCGGTGATATACTAGGTACAGGATTCTTGAGATAACCAACATCATAACTAGGGACCCCAATATCGTTCCGCGCCTTGGCTCGGAATTGCAGGGACCCACCTAGAGAACGGTTATGACTCAACTATCCTTGCCTAAGCAAAAAGCCCGATGGCCCCGTGCCGCGGGCCTTTTGCTTCCCAGACGTGATCCATGCGGTATACTAGTAGGCGAATCGTTACTCATTAACACCCTATTTTTATGAAAGACACTATCGGTATGATCGTAGCAGCTCTTCTCCTTGTCGCTCTTGGTTTTGGAGCCTATTGGTGGTGGAATGGCGATTCGAATTCTGCCGCACTGAACCCGGGTGAAAGTTCTATAGCAACGCCAGCACCAGACGTGGTTGATGGACCGCATGGTCCTGCATCAACCGAGGTTACCTTCACTGCAACCGATGGATACACTCTTTCTGCTACGTACTCTGTACCGGAGGTGGGAAGTCCTATTCGTATGCCGGTTCTTGTACTTGTGCATCAGCTTGGTACGAGTCGGCATGATTTTGACCTTTTAGTACCTCGACTTCTGGAGGAGGGATATGCTGTGCTCGCGTATGACAGCCGCGGAGCTGGAAAGAGTGTGGGCGGAGTTGCGGATAAGAAAGACTCTATGAAAGATTTTGCTGGCGCACTTTCTTTTCTCAGTACTCAGAAGGAAGTTGATGCAAGCCAGGTTGGTGTGATTGGAGCATCGATCGGCGGCAACGTTGCCTATGTTGCCTCAGGAAGCTCTGCCAGCGTAAAGGTCGCGGTTGCTCTTTCGCCAGTTTCGACTGGGGCTCCTAAGGAACTTTTGGGAACAACCATTACCGTATTCAAGCCTCATACGGTTTTTGTGGCAACGGATGATAAGGACAAGGCAGAGGGAGATCTGATCTTCAAGAAAGTGCAAGATCCTAAGCAACGAAAAGTGTACCCGGGCCTCGGACACGGCGTTGCTCTGCTCTCAAGTGATGCAGTAGTTCAGGATGTGCTCTCGTTTGTTGCTCAGTTTCTTGACATAAAGGGTTAATTTACAAGTAGTGCGTTCTGTGGATTAATACACGAATGAATAAAAACGGAGACATTCCAGAGGGCGAAGGCAGAGCCGAGGACAGCGGTGGATGGGGACAGCTTGGGCGCAATCTTTTCATTGCGATTTTTGTGTTGATGGTCTTGACCGGTGTGTACTCCATGGTCGCTGATAATGCTGATAAGAGCCTTCTTGTTCCGCTTTCTGAGGCCGCCGCTGATATTAAGGGTGGGCTTGTTTCCAAAGTGGAAATACTTGGAGATGATATTGTTCTAACGCTGAAAGACAACAAGAAAGAGCGGTCTAAGAAAGAGTTCGAAAGTTCGTTTACTGAAACACTCGCTCGGTATGGGGTGACCCCTGAAGAGCTGGCAGGGCTCACTGTGGAGGTAAAAGATCCTTCCGGTGTTTCCTACTGGTTCTACAATATAATTTTGCCGGCATTGGGGCCGCTGATTCTCATGATCCTGGTCTTCTGGTACCTCTCACGGCAGGTTCGAGGATCGAGTATGCAGGTATTTTCCTTCGGTCAATCTCGCGCTCGCATCATAGATCCCAACGACCAGAAGCAGAAGCTGACCTTCAAGGATGTGGCTGGTGTGCGCGAGGCTAAAGAAGAGCTCCTCGAGGTGGTTGACTTTTTGAAGAATCCTAAGAAATTTCTCGACATCGGCGCGCGGACTCCAAAGGGTGTCTTGCTTGTGGGCCCCCCAGGCACAGGAAAAACGTTACTTGCGCGAGCTGTGGCTGGTGAGGCTGGTGTGCCATTCTTCTATCTTTCCGGTTCGGAGTTCGTGGAAATGTTCGTAGGTGTTGGTGCTTCTTGGACACGTGATCTTTTCCGGGTGGCGAAGAAGGCTGCGCCTGCGATTATCTTTATTGATGAAATAGACGCTGTTGGCCGTCACCGCGGCACTGGCCTCGGAGGAGGAAACGATGAGCGAGAGCAGACGCTGAACCAGATCTTGGTTGAAATGGACGGCTTCGAGCAGAATGAGAAAGTTGTGGTGATGGCGGGAACAAATAGGCCTGACGTGCTCGATCCAGCCCTGCTTCGTCCGGGCCGGTTTGATCGTCGCGTCGTGCTCGATCTTCCGGACCTTAAGGATCGAGAAGCCATCCTTCTTATTCATTCTCGAACAAAGCCACTTCACGACGATGTAGATTTGCATGTTATAGCCGAGCGGACGCCTGGATTTTCTGGCGCGGATCTTGCGAATCTCATGAACGAGGGTTCTATCCTTGCAGCCCGTGAGGAGCGGAATAAAGTGACTCAGTACGACCTCATCCGTTCCATTGAAAAGGTAATGCTCGGTCCCGAGCGAAAGAGTCATCTTCTCTCGCCAAAAGAAAAAGAGATCACGGCATATCATGAAACCGGGCACGCACTGGTGGCCTCAGTACTTCCGTTTGCTGACCCAGTCCACAAGGTGACCATTATTTCTCGCGGGCGAGCTGGGGGATACACGCTTAAATTGCCGCTGGAGGAACATCGTTTGCAGACCAAAAAAGAGTTTCTTGACGATATCGCGGTTGCCTTGGGCGGATATGCTGCCGAAATGATGATCTTTGGGGATGTGACGACGGGTCCCACGAATGATATCGCTGTGGCTACTGCGCTTGCTCGGGACATGGTCACCAAGTACGGTATGTCGGACACGCTCGGTCCGGTTTCCTTTGACTCGGATGTGCCAAGCCTGACGTTCAACAAGGGTTTCTTACCCGAGAAAGTATTCTCAGAAGAGATCTCGTCTGGAGTAGATAAGGAAGTCTCGCGTATTATGCATCAGGGCCTCAAGCGTGCTGAGCAGGTACTCACCGATAACCGCAAGGCGTTGGATGGCATTGCCGCCGAGCTCACTCGTATCGAAACACTTGAACGAAAAGAATTCGAGGATCTCTTGATCCTCAACGGTATAAAACCGAAACGCAAAGCGGAAGTACTCGCTGCATAAAAACTCTCTAGAATGGATTACTCCAGTGTGCTATAACTGGAGTGTTTCTCGGGCGTGTAGCTCAGTTGGTTAGAGCACGGAGCTTATACCTCCGCGGTCCCTGGTTCGAGTCCAGGCACGCCCATTTGCCACTCTTGGTTCGAGTTTTTCTATAACGTATTGCGTGGTGTGTTAGAATGAATCCATGGAAGAGCTAGAACGGACATATCTTGCCAAGGAGCTACCGCCAAATCTTGCGGCGTGTCGCTCCAAGTCTATGCTGGACATCTATGTCCCATCGACCTCGTCTCACCCTATCGTTCGCATTAGAAAGCGAGGGGACGTTTATGAGATTACGAAAAAAGCTCCGATTGTAGAGGGCGACGCCTCTCGTTCGATGGAAGAGACCATTCCTTTGACACTCGAGGAATACCGAGAATTAAGCGCGATACCAGGGAAGCGAATTTCAAAGAATCGATATTATTATACCGACGGCGGAATTGATTTTGAAATAGATGTATTCCAAGATGACCTCGAAGGGCTTGTGCTGGTAGACGTAGAGTTCCCTTCAGTGGAACAAAAGGACACTTTTCGCGAACCCGGATTCTGCTTGACCGAAGTAACGCAGCAAGAATTTCTTGCAGGCGGGATGCTCTGCGGAAAAAAGTATGCTGATATTGAGCCTGAACTTCAGAGGCTTGGTTATAAGAAGCTTTCCTTGTAAGGCGTATCTGTGAAAAATCTAATTCTAGCGGTTTTGACACTTCTCGCCATGGGCGCCGTTGGTCCTGCGCTTCTGGTTTCTGGCCCACAAATTTCTGTGCCCGAGCTTAAATCCCATTATGAGGAGAAGCGATTCAGTATCGTCCTTGTGCCTGGGCATGACCCGGTCTACTCAGGAACAGCATTTGGTGGATATCAAGAAGCCGAAGTTAATCTCAAGCTTGCGAGCTATCTTAAAGAATATTAGATAGGAAGAGCACACGTCTGAACTCCAGTCACGTAGAGATCTC
>CAYJBK010000037.1:0-8813 GCA_964368365.1 uncultured Candidatus Saccharibacteria bacterium | reverse complement strand
TGGAGAGCGTGGTGTTCCCTGTCACCGCCAGGCTCGTTGTCGTGGCATTGGTCGTGGTGGCAGAAGTTGCGGATAAGCCTGTTGTCGTGAGCGCGCCAAAAGATCCCGTGGTGCCAGTCAACGTTGTCGCTGTCAGTGTGGTTGCACTAAAGTTTGTAGACGTGGCAGACGTTGTTGTGGCAAGCGCGGCGGAAAAGGTATTCGCCGTAAGGTTTGTAGAGCCGAGCGTAGCAATCACGCAGTTAGTTGCTGTGAGATTAGTCGCAAAAAAGTTCGTTGTGGTTGCTGAGGTACCTGTGGCGTTACGGAAAGTGATGTCTTGGAAGGTGGAGGAGGCGAAGGCGGTAAGTCCTTGTCCGAAGAGTGCCGTTGAGGATGCTTGGAAGAGGCCGCTGGTAGTGAGGGATGCGAGTGAAGTAAAGCCCGAGATGGTAAGTGCATTCGATATGGCCAAATTCGTTGTCGTAGCATTCGTCGTCGTTGCATTGAGTCCCGTGAAGTTCTGGAGGGTACTGGATCCGGTTACGAGGAGGTTGAGTGCCTGGACAGTACCCGTTGCTGTTAGATTCGCGAGCAGAAGATCCCCTGCGAAGACTCCATTACCCGCCACAGAGAAAAGGCGCGACGGGGAGGTGGTGCCGATGCCAACCGAACCGTTTTGTGAAACAAAAAGCGAAGAGGTTGCTGCTTGCGAGCCACCAGAATCAAAAGCAATCGTTTGCCCTTGAGTACCGGTTAGGCCAGTCGCAAGCGCAGATCCGTTCCAAAACAGCGTGGTTCCTTGGGAGTAGAGAGTACTTGCTGTTGCGGTGGGCGTTGATGAGGCAAGCGTGATTCCACCCCCGGGGCTCACCGAAAGGAGCGTTAGGCCAGTCGAAGAAGCAATTGCAAAGAGATTCGCAGTCAGAGCTGTTGAAGTTCCAACAACGGATAAAGTAGCGAGGGTTGTTGAAGTACCGATGCGAAGCGATCCGGTTGAAGTGGCAAAAGAGAAGTGAGTTGAAGCTGCAAGATTGTTGGAGCCATTACTAAATTGAATCTGGCCAATAAGGCCGCTTCCAGGAGCAGGGAAACAGTTTGTATCGGTTGGTCCACACGCGGGAGATTCGGCACCAGGATCAAGTGTTTGACCAATTGAAAACGGAGCAGAGCGCGCCACCGCCGACGCAGTACTAACGCCAAAAAATCCAAAGAAATAAAAAAGAGTAAGGAGAAACAGGACGACGCGAAGAAACGAGCGAGAATTATAACCGGGCACGCGAAACAATAGTGACAACATTACTGATCCATTGTATGCCTTTATGCAAAAAAACGGAAACCGCGCTGTGGATAAATGAACGCGTGATACCGCTTCACCATAGGCCCATCACGCAAAGCTATTTTTCTGCTTCTAGGTCCTCGATTTCTTTTTCAAGATTCTTTTCAACGCGATCAATACCTGCCGAAACTTCTTCGCGCACCTTTTTCTCTCGACGTTTTATATCTTTGGGGGTTTTTGCACCTGCTAGGTACCCAACATACTCAGTAAGTCCATCTCGCAAGGAATCAAAGGACTTGTGCAATGTTTTTTCGGCTCCCGCTACATCTTTTCCTTTTCGTATCTGCCATCGACGGAAAACAAGCCATCCCCAGCTAAGCAAGAGCGCCATGAATACAAGGAGAGAAAGGAGGGTTGCAACGATCGACGTATACTTTATCGCCAAGCTTCCAAAACGGAAGAAAAGAGGGCTGACAACCTCGATAATGACCGGCTCAGAGGAATCGCTCACCGCTCCATCAGGAGCAACATTTTTCGCCCATATACGATATACGCCACTCACGGTTGGAGCATCGTACACTAAACTGAATTTTCCGTCTGGCCCAGCAAACGCCTCGCGGAGAACCGGCTCTTGTGTATCTTTCTGGAACGAAATAACTATCCTTGAACTGGGGAGTCCGAGACCCTTCACAATAATCACGTGACCTTCCTCCAACTGGCTCGGAAGATCGCTCAGTACTGGAGCACCAATCGGCGCACGGGATGTTTCAAAAGAACTCTCATACTCCCCAGCGGAGGGCTCGGGGGTTTTGTTCACCGGAGCAGGAGTTTGAGCAGGCTCTGCCCCTCGGGCGATAATTGTATAGAGGCCGCCCCTTAACGCGTCTGCGATATTGGTTCCTTTCCCGTCATTTGCAAGCACTGATCCCGATGCAAAAACAATAGGCGCGGAGCCCGCTGCTTTTGTGCGGAACGTTGCCCTTAGAATTGCTCCGGAGGCCCCGTTGAATCCAGGACTGGGAACTCCTCCAGAAAAACGAATGACTCCAGCAGGATTTGAAAACGTTGGCTCTTCGGTCCATAGAGAAAAAATCGAGCGAGAATATCCAAGACTCACCACATCCATGCGGGTATTATCAAAATTGATTTGCGCGGTAGCGGCGTTTATATCCTGCCCGCCAGAGTTGAGATTCACAAGAATAGAAAAAGTCTCTCCGGTCTTGTATGTACCCGATGCTGGGGAAATAAAAATATTCGCTTGCGCAGATACGCTCTTGGGGAAAAGAAACAGAACGCACGCCAGTATCGGAAGAACAAACCTCGAGAGACGAGAGCTCATGATGAGACTATTGTACTAAATTTTTCTTTCTTGGTCGAGATTTTTTGCTTCGCTTTCTTAGAGCAAGAGATAGCATGAGTATCAGTGCAACAAAAAATTCTACAACCAATACCCTACTAAATGGCTTTACTGCAGTCGATTCTTGGAAATTTCCTTCTCTGTCGTAAGCACGGACGCGCACTTCCGTTATCCACATCTGATTTTTCAAAACAGCGGGACTCTCCGAAGGATACCACTCGGGAGTAGCGGCAGGTAGGTAGAGCAACCTCTCGCTCACCTCGTAATGATCAATACCAGAATCTTTGTCTACTGCAGAAAAAGAAACAAAATAGGCATTATCTGCAACCGTTGGATGCTGACTCACAAGGGGAACGAACGGATCCGGCGGAGTCGTATCTTTAGGCGGAAGATACACAACCTCCGGAACGGGAATCTCTGGGGAAACCTCCTTTGCCGCCACAACAGAAAGAGTCAGGCTAGCGTTCTTCAAACCAGAAAGAGCAGTGCCTTGGCCGTCATTTTTGAGAATCGAGACGTCTTTGAATGAAAGCGTGGTTGACCCTATCTTCTTTGCCTTCAAACCAAGAGTAAAGAGCGGTCCAGAGACTCCCGTAAAACCGCCGGGAACCCCGCCAGAGAAAGACACGACGCCAAGAGATTTATTGTACGCAGGCTTCTCTATCCAGAGCGAGAGTACGGAATTACCGGAACGAATATCAACAATATCGAAAAAGGCCGGGTCGATGTTCAGTTTTCCACTTACAGTATTTATAGGGTCTCCAGCGGTTAAAACCGAAACTGCAACCGCAAAACTATCCCCGACAGAATATGATTTTTGAGGGGCAGACATCACGAGGCCCGCGGCCGTTGCAAGGGACGGGATACAGAAAAGAGCGCCTGCTAAAAACAGAGGTGTTGCGATTTGTATCTTAGCTAATAGTTTCATTTTTAAATCTTTAACTGTTTAAATCTCCCCAAGCTTATCCCGTCCACCAGAAAAGCATTATTGAAAAATCAAAAATATTCACTGATCCATCACGATTTATATCAACACATGGATTAGCGGGATTTTTCTGATTCCAAAAATAAAGGAGGATAGAGAAATCAACGATATTTACTTTTTTATCTCCGTTTATATCCCCATTTTTGTTGCACGCCGAAACCGCGGGCACTGGCTCTCTTCCTTTCTGGAACTTACCAAAAGGAACATCGATATCTCCAACCTGAAACCCAATACTTTCGGAAAAAATCGTGGTGATATTATCTTTTGTTATCCCCTGTGCTTTTGACGTATGGTCCCCTTTTTCAAGATCCTTCGAGTTAAGAGCGTAGCTCCAAAGACCTGCGATATCAGCTTTCGTCTTATCTTGAATCACCGTCTCCGAGTTAACAACAATCGTGATCGTCGACTCTGGATATGCCGCTCCAGAGAAAGTGATCGTATTCCCTTGTTTTACCACAGACTTATCGCTTGTGATTGTGGGCGGCACAATCACGTCTGAAAGGGCACTCGTCTGAGCTTGAATGAGGTTAAAGGTAAAGCTTGCGGTAAGGGAGCGTCTATTTTGAGCATCAATCGAATACACTGAAATAGTCGAGAGGCCTGGTGCCGTAGACACCGTGAGACTCCAATTCCCATCTTTATCTGCTGTGGGGGTACCAATCACCACTCCATCTTTAAACACATTCACGACTGCCCCAGGAGAAGCACGGCCCCGGAGCGAAAGGACTGAGGACGTAGCGACGGCACCCGAGAGTCCTGTTGCAGGGGGGCCCCCTCCACCACCCCCTCCGCCGCCTCCGGACGAAGCCGGAGCCGTTGGGGTTCCCGAAACCTGTGTGGAAGTGGCCACGGGATTACTAAACGCATCAAGAGCACGAACAACGAAGAAATAGGGCGTGCCGTTTGTTAGTCCAGTGCGGGTCGATGCGGTAACATTCCCCACATTAGTAAAGGAATATGGTCCACCAGAAACGGTTGACTGACCCACATCATACGCCGAGACAGTGAGACCCAGAAAACCTTGAGAGGCTGTCCAAGAAAGGCTCACGGATGCATTTCCCGCGGTCGCAGAAACAACGGGAGAGGAAACGAAGGGATAAAAAAGAAATCCTGAACTTACCTTAAAGGACGCAGCGCTACTCGTTCCGATGGCGATCTGATCAATAACGCCAATAAGTTGAAAGCTTGAGGAGGTCGAGAAAGAACCGGGATTGATAACGGGATCAAGCATTTTGAAAGAGCTTGATGTAAATTCGCCAGCGTGCACGGCAGCCAGACTGCCCCAAAAAAGAGACAGCACCGAGAGAAGAACTGGTACAAAAAATCTGCGAGCCGTATTAATAGTAGTGCCCTATTAATTACTTTTAATGCTTCCTGGGGAAGGATTCTGCGGTGCTGGTTCGTTTGTGAGAGGAGCGACTTCTACGATCTTATTTTGATCAGGGCTATACATAATTGCTTTCCGGGCATTTGCATAGAGCAAAACCTTATCTCCCTTCTTTGCGTTTGCAAAAAATACCTGGCCCTTAAGCTTTTCGGGATCTGAGACCGTCGCAACGGTTGGCGCCTCCCCCTCGGGCAGCACAATGAGCTTTCCCACAGCAGAAACGAGAGCTGCCACTTCAGCTTCGCTCGATGCAGCGGTAGTTTCTCCACTCTTTGATTGTTGATAAAAATAGAGTGCACCAGATGCCGCAGCAACAATCAACACGAGAACAAAAAGGTATTTTTTCATGTTTGAGGAAAAGTATAAGGAAATAAGCCTACGCTTAGTGTACGCTACGCGCCGTTATTTTCAAAGTGAGATAGTGCTCGGTCAACGATCTCATTAAGATGGAGCTCCTGCTTCAAAAGATAGTCGATGGCCCCCAGTGCACGAGCCTTTGTTTCGTCCTCTTTCTTAGGACTTACGGTAAGCATAACCACCTTTATATCCTTTGTTTCAGGGTTGGATTTTATCTTTTCAAGTATATCGAATCCATTCATACCTGGCATAAAAAGATCCAAAAGAACCAGATGTGGCTTGTGCTCCTCTATGATACGAAGCCCGTCAACTCCATTATGGGCAACGAGAACCTCTATGCCCTTTTTCTTGAACGCTGCCGAATACATCCCCGTAAGCAGTGGGTTGTCTTCGATGAGCAGTATGACTTTTTTGGTATCAACCATGTGTTTGAATTATGCCCTTGGTAACTGAACAGAAAAGGTTGTACCCTCGCCTTCTACCGAAGTAAACACGATAGAGCCTCCCATTTTCTCAACAAGCATACGAGTGATAAACAAGCCCAAGCCTGTTCCAATAATTCCCTGTGTATGCTCGCTTGACGCGCGGAAAAACTTCTCGAATATCTTTGCGGCCTGGTCCTCGGGAATCCCGAAACCAGTATCACGAACCTCAATAAAAATACTATTGTCAGTATTGATCGTGTTGATCTCTACTAATCCGTTGTCTCTGTTGTATTTTATCGCATTCCCTACCAGGTTTACAAGCACCTCTTTAAGTTTTGCTGGATCTGCCAAGGCCTTAACGCCGTTTTGATAGCTACCGATCTTTACTGTCACGTGTTTTTTTGCTGCGAGCGATCCGACTTCGGCGACAATGGCCTCAAGCTGAGCGGCAATATCGACAGGCTCAGTCTGCACTTTCATGACATCAGATTCGGAACGAGCGATCTCGAGCAGGTCGTTCACCAGCTGATTCAGGTGTGAGCTTGCTGATTCAATATTGTCAAGGTCTTCCTGAACATCCTTTGGATACGCTCCCTTGGTATCGTTCACCAATTCAAGAAATCCTCTGATGGCGGTAATAGGGGTTCGGAGCTCGTGAGCCGCAACGAACACGAACTCGTCTTTAAGCTTTGCCACAGAGTGCGCCTTTTCGAGTTCTCGTTCCTGCGCCTCCTTAAGTTCCTGGGTGCGCTCAATAACACGCTGCTCGAGCTTCTTGCTAAAATTTTTAATCTCAGTATACGACTTTGCGTTTTGAATGGAGATACCAACCTCGGGAGCAAAAACGGCAAAAAAGTCGATATCCCGCTGGTTGTATATTTCCCCGGATAGCTTTGATCCCAAAAGAAGAACCGCGCTCTTTCTTCCCTCAACACGGATCGTGATCGCAAGTAATGTCTCGGTCTCTCGGAATACTTCACGCAATGGTCCCTCCGGAAGCTCATCTATGAGAACAAAAGCGTCTTCGTCTAAAACAGCATCCGGCTTAAAAAGAGCACCGAGCACAGTAAGCTGAGCCTCGGAGAGTGAGAGATCCGAGCCTTCTCCTGTGACGGGTAGAGAGCCGCTACCATCAATCAAAAAAGTCGCACTATTGAGGCGCATCTCCTGCCGCAAAATGGCGAGCAATTCTTCTGTCAGAATATCGAGATCGATCGTCTCGCTCATGATCTTTGCGAGCCCAGCCAAAAGAGTGTCTTTGTCATACTCACCCTTAAAGAAAAACTTGTTAGTTTTTTCCTGAAGCGTGAGTTTTACCGGGTCAAAGAAAAGAATAGCGACAGCAGTAAATATGACACTGGAAATGAATGAGTAGGGGCTCGGAAACCCAAGCAAATAGCGGTGAATTATTCCAAAGATCGCAACGGAATATACGCCCGCGAACAATACGCTTGCCACAAGAAATGACACGGCGCGGAAAAGAAGAAGCCGTATATCCAAGAACCGGTGGCGAATGATGGCATACGCCGTCATACCCAGAAAGGCAAGTACACAGAGTGGTGCTAGAGGTACGAATGTATAGTCGTTCAGGATAGCAACCGGCAGAAGTACAACCAGGATAAGAAGGGTGAGCATCAGAAACATTCCTGCCGTCATGAACGTAAGTTGATGTCGCTCCACCAAGCGTTCCGAGCGGCGGATCTTCCTGAATAATACATAGATGGCAGAAGCAGTGGTTATAATCGACAGCAGGACGAATGGCACGAATCCCCATCCGACGGTAATGGTATTTGTCTCCTTCACAACGTCTCTAAACGCATAGGGCGAGATATTAAGAACCATAACAGCCGCTGTCGCAGACAGCGTAAAAAGAAGGAGTCGCTTGGAGACACGAAAACGAGTGTCGGGAAGTGTTTCCGCCAAGAGGAAAAAAGAAAGATTCATGGGAGCAGCGACAAAGATACTTGCTCTCGAGAGCACTAATGCGAAATCTGAAAAAGCCAGACTCGTCGCAGCCGATATGATGGCCAGCCACACTGAAATAATAAAGCTCAAGATCGAGTACAGTTTATTGGTCGCGCTTCCGGGATTATTTTTGTACACAAAAAGCGCCAAGAGCATGTTGGCGATAAGTACAACGACGAGAACAACGATTTGTATGTGTTGAAGCCCGATCATATACTGCTCAGAAATTCGAGCGCATCTTGATTGAATTGTACTGGCTGCTCTAGAGCAGGTACATGACCGGTATGTGGATATGTTTTGGCCACAAGCCGTTGGACTTTCTGCGCTTCGCTCGCGACACGAGATCCCTCGAGAAGCGGATCATTCTCGCCGAGTATAAGCAAGACTCGAGCGCCAATCTTTTCCAATTCCCTTCCTAATCCAAGCTCATGCTTCATGCGGAACGGCGAACAGAGACGATGAATGAAGAGGAATGGGTGTGCATGCGAAGTAATCACAGCCTGGTAGTATTCCCAAAACTCGTTGGGAAGTACTGCATTAGGATTAAGCATCTTTCCTATTACCGATTGAAGATTTTTGATCGTCG
Organism: uncultured Candidatus Saccharibacteria bacterium; assembly: GCA_964368365.1. Lineage (GTDB taxonomy): Bacteria > Patescibacteriota > Minisyncoccia > Phycocordibacterales > JBBUBG01 > CAYJBK01. The sequence continues at coordinate 493 of CAYJBK010000037.1, read as the reverse complement.
GCCGAAGAACAACGTTTGAAAGAAGCCAGGCGGTCGGATAGAGAGTTATGGGGTAGAAGCTTGGTGGCACATACGAAGAGAAGCCCAGCGGACTGATAAGAATAATCGCCTCGAGATCAATACGACCTCTGGCGGCAATAGAAGAGACGATCCATGCACCAAATGAATGCCCTATCATACGTACGTTTCTGAGGCCCAACTCTTCGATAAGGCCCTCGATGGGTTCAACAAAATCTCTCTCAAGATGCGAGGTTGCATACTGGAGTGACGAAGAGGATCCTGCCCCAGGAAGATCTATGAGGTAGAGAGTGTAGTGAGCCGCGAGATCGGTAATATTAGGATACCACTGTCCCCATCCAATATTTATTCCATGGATGAGTATAAGCGGAGGACCCGCGCCAGCGATCGCCAGATGGATGGTGTGTCCTAAAATCTTTTTCGTAGTGAACCTGAGCGGCAATCCAAGCGCCTCGGCGAATATACTATCTCGGGT
>CAYJBK010000036.1:0-8857 GCA_964368365.1 uncultured Candidatus Saccharibacteria bacterium | reverse complement strand
AAGTCAATAGTCCCTAGAACCGCCCTAATTAGGGGTTTTTCTGTATTTAAGAGAGAGGGGGATTGACATTTAATATAAGGGGTGCTATAATGGATGCACAATCGAATAAGGTCTGGAAAGAGAGCCGGGCCTACATCTAAGCTTTTCACGTACCGGCTCTCTCCTGAGGGCCGGTTTTCGTTGTAGTGATCTTCGAAAGGAAAAAAACATGTTCAGCCAGGTGAAAGTCCAGGAGTATATCTTGATCGCGGGTCTCGTGGCCTCGATTGTGTACGAGATCATGAGGGTGGCTCGCTAGTGGATGTAATGGCAATCATGCTGTTCGTTCTCGGCGCAGGCTCCTCAGTGCTCGGTGCATCCTGCCTCTGGTGCGTGGTTCGTACAATTTTCGACTTATAGAAAGGAACGAGTCTATGAACGTTATGTTGTCCTCAGTCAGCCAGGATGCTCGGGTTGTGATCAAGAACGCGATGATGGAGGTCGAACTCGACCAGTTCATCGTCGCGGCGCCCCCTGCCGTCTGCCTCGTCTATTGGCTGGTCTCCACCTACGGGTGGTACTGGTTCCTCTAACCTTGAAGAGGGTGCGCGGCGCTCACAGCCCGCACACCCCTTCCCAAACGAGTTCATCACGAAAGTGGTGGGCTGGAAGGGAAAAGTTCTTTACAACAGAGGAGTTTGGAAAAGTGCTGAGAAGTATTCTCGCTACTTTTCCCAATTCCTCGCACAAGGATACGGGCCAAACTGCGGTGCAGTTTGGAAAAGATATGCGATTCCGCACACAGTGCGGAGGAGAATTCAATGAAGCTCATCAAGCTCGTTCTCGGCCTGCTCCTCTCGGTCTGGTTCGTCTTCGCGATCGCTGCTTCCGCCTTGGGCGCAGCAGAGATCGTGGGACACCTGACCAAGTCGAGGCCGATGCAGTTCGCGATGATCGCATGGTCACTCGCGGTCGCGCTCGGCGGTGTCATGGCAACGATCGGCTGGATCCGGCGCTCAGTGCTCCGGACCACCCAGGCGCTCGTGCTCCCGGGCATGGCGCTGGTCCCGTTCGTGTTCGTCATGCTGGTCGCCACGCTCGTGACCCGCATGATCCCGTAACGTTCTGACGAGCAGAGGAATACCACCTCTGCTCACCCAACTAAGCTTTTGAGGAAACTCGAAGGCTTTGAGGGAAAGTTCTTTGAATCACAGTCAGATTTCGGCGTAGGGTTCCTAAAACATTTTTTGTTGGGAATCGCACGCCGAAATGTGGCAAGCAGAAACTATTTACCTGCGCTTCGGCGCAAGGACGACTCGGATGGAAGATTTGATCAATGATGTCCTGGCAACGATGGCATATGTTGGCAATGGGACTTTCGTTGCTCGCGTGCCGAACAGTCTCGATATCAACGTGCGCGACATGCTGATCACTCGGGCACTCGCAGACCCGAAGGTCAAGGCGGTGGTTGTTTGGGAAGGAACTAGGCCCAGTCGGCTTCGGTTCGTCGCCACCAACGTCACCGGCATCGACCTCAGGGAGGTGTTCGGGTGCACTGATATATTCGAAGTGTTGTCGGGTTCGCCGGACAGGGTCGCTGTCGTTGTGAATGCGCCGATGGGTAACCTGCTCTACAACATCATGCTTGGTCTCCGCAAGGCCGGCGTGCTCGCAGCCTAAGGGCTGCAAAAAATACGGGCGAGGTGTGCAACCAGTACACATTCGCCTCCGTAGATGAATTCACGAAAGAAATTTCGCGAATTCTGAGCGGAACCCGCCAATGGGGCGGACAAGAAGTTCTTTGAATCGAATAGTCGGGTTTTGGCACACGGTTGCTTGATACGATGGTATCGAAAATCGTGTGCCGGAACTCGAACTAAAAAACTAGTGTTCCGGTCCTACGCGAAAGGAAGGTTCTTGCTTGTGGATACTCATGAGCTCGCTCAGCGCTTCGAGCAGGAGTTTTTTGTCCCCGACGTCAGCGTGAAGATCAAGGATGAACGGATTTTTCTCTTCCGCCGAGCCTGCGGGGAAGATCTCGATTTCGACGAGGAAGCCTCTGTTCTCATCGGCTCGTATCCGGATCAAGGAGTTGTGATCGGGAAGTACACCCTTCTTCCTCCAGAGGGTATGGATCGTTCCGGCGCTTCCGACACGTTGTGGGGTATGGTTCGGGAGTGTCTCAGAAATCTCCAGTTCCGCTCCTAGTTCCCGCAGCCTACGGGCTGCACAAATACGGGCGAGGTGTGCAACCAGTACACATTCGCCTCCGTAGATGAATTCGCAAAGCAATTTGTGGATTCACAGCGGAAAGTTCTTTACAATCTACTACTCAAGTTTTCGGAGTCTCGGATTCTGTGCGCGGGTAATACTGCGCATGGTGACGGGACTTCGAAAAGAAGTTCACGAAAATAAAAGTTCTGTGCCACAGTCATGGGGAGGGTTGCTCGGCAAGCCGAGTGCGGTAGTAAAAATACCACAAACCCTCACACCAAAAGCCGTAGCAGAAGTATAGCTGTAGTTGCAAAAGCACTCCTGTTCGCGAAAGCGGACACTTAGGAGCAGGCACATGGAAACCACCAACAAGTTCGCGCGCAAGGCCGTTGCTACCATCTCCAAGTCTTTCAAGGAGACGGCCTACGGTAGCAAGCTCCATCACAACCTCCTCCGGGCGGGGATGATGAAGGACCGGTGCCGCGCGTCGGGCAAGATGTCGGACATGTACTAGTCACAGAGGACAAAGAGAGGAAACACAATGCTGAAAAATGCACTGATGTACATCCTTCTGGTCCTCGTGATCTCTGCGAACGTTGCGGAACTCGACACTCTAGCGCGCGAGCGTGAGGAGAGGATCATGAAGAGCACGGCGCATGCCAAGCTTTACGTGAGTACCGACGAGTTCGAGCAGTGGACGGAGTCTGGGCCCGATGGGGAACTGATTCAGTACACGCTCTACACGGCTTGGAAAGGAGGTGAGCTTCTCTGGGTGCTTCGCGAAGGCGGACACTACGTTGAGGCCGACTCTGTGACCGAGTTCACGTGCGACCGAGAGCTGACCTTCGAGGCGGGCATGTCCCTCCTCGGCCAACGGCACAGAATTTCGAGTGCCGGAGCTCCCGAGTATAGTGAGTAAGTAGTAGTTTGAGGAGTATGGGGTGGGACGCGCTGCATTTATAGCCGCCCACTCCTTCAACTGAGCTTTTGATACAATTCGAAGGCTCTGAGAAGGAACCCGCCGCCAAGCCAAAGCACGGCAAGCGGGCAAGTAGTTCTTTGAATTAAAATCTGGCGTCCCGAACTGAGTTTTTAAAATATCTCACGCATTTTTGTTTTGGAGATGATTGTTAAAGATTAAGTTCGGGAAGTCTAGATATAAAAAACAACTGCGTTTCTGCGTAGGGAGGGTGCGATGAGCGAAGCCGCTCGGTTCGAAAACCAGATCCTTCACCCGGAAGTCCTCGACTGGTTCACTTGTTTTTGCAAGACAGTGAACACGAAGGATCCGGTGAAGATCATCTGTATGTTTGTGCAGATGGGTGTGGATGATCCCGAGAACTGTGTGTGTGAGTTGGGGGTGACGCTGAAGCCGGGGTCCGTTTCTGAGTGGATTCACTCCAACCACCGCCTGGTCAACCTCATCTTCTGGAGGGCGATCACGCACTACGGGAGTCTGGTGCCGAGTCTCCGGGCGGTTCTCGAGAAGGATCTTACGACCCTGTGGCAAACCGAAGAGGAAGATCGCAAGGCACTCATCAAGTTTTTTGGCGAGGTGCCGGAGGGATACGTTTTCGATCCGTGCGGCAATATCCTCTCGCACTGTTGGTGTCGCAAGTATCTCGACAACTTCGTCATCGCCGACAAGGCGAAGGTGAAGTGGCTCTAAGAAAAGGAGGTGATATCGGACAGGCCCGCTGGATCTCCAGGAATGCGCTGAAAGAAGTGTTGAAGCGGGAGAAAGGGAAGTCTCTGGATTAGTACGAGGCTGAGTACAAGCGGGATGGGAGCCCGACGCTCGAGGAGTTCAAGTAATAATACGAAACTGTGCGCAAGGAGGTGAAAACCAACGCGCACAAAAAATACGGGCGAGACGACTCTGTTGTCCGCCTCCGTAAACGGGTTCAAGAATGAAAGTTCGTGAATCCAGAACGGAAAAGTTTTTTGAATAGGGAATCCCGAGTTGAGTTTTTAATATATCTTTCGTATATTTGTTTTTTGAAGATGTGATTAAAGATTCTGTTCGGGATTACCCGACGTGCGTTACAGGACCGACCCGGAAGCTTCTGGGTCATAAAAGATCGCGACAACAAGGAGCGGTGCTATGAAGGCGAGGAAGATCCAGGGATACGAGCTCAAGCTGATGAGCAAGCTCGGGTTCGCGGAACTCGTGGAGGTGTTCAAGAAGGAGTGGGGAATCGAAGTGGTGGGGAAGCCCTCCAACTACCTCCATTCTGACGGCATGTGGCACCCGTTCGCGCCGGTCGAAGGGTACTTGGTCTGGAAGAACGAGATGATCCAGGGCCAGCCCGAGTGGTACCTGATCCCTTGCGCGCTTGCGAACTCGGCCTCCATTTTCCATGAAGGCTACGACACGCGGTACGCGGAGGGGGTGCTCCACGCGGATGCGGAGAACGGCAAGCACACGCCGGTGCAGCAGCCGCTCGCGTCGGAGACTATCCGAATCCTCAACACCAGCTGTCCGAAGGGGTGCGAGGCGAAGATCTTCCAGTACAGCAGGAAGTCGGCCTTCGACCCGGTGCGGGATCGCTTCTTCGCGGTCCCCGATGATCGCGAAGGGCACCGGAGCTCGCCGATCATGGCCAGCAAGAATGGCGAACCCATGATCCCCGAGGGGTCGTGGGAACTGATCGGCAGCGCCTGGGTCCGGTGCGTCGACGCGAAGATCCTGGAGCGGTAACCGAAGCACTGACCTGAAAGGAAAATCATGTACCGAAACGTTCTAGGTGTTGTGCTGGGAGCGGGGGCCCTGATCAGCGGGGTACTCTTCGCTTCCGGTATGCCGATTTTCGCCACGCTCGTGGCGATTGGCGCGGGTCTGACCTTCTCTCTCGCGATCGGCAAGGCCACTGCGGCCGACCGAGAGCGACGCACACTGCAACAGGTCGAGGCCTACAAGCGAAGGGAGGAGAAGGAGCGAGAAGAAGTTCGGACGGCGCGCGAGACGAGCGCAGGCTTGTCGGACATGCCGTCTCGGGCAGAAAACATTCCACCCGGCGGGTGGGAGAAGGGGAAGAAATAGTACACACAAAAACAGTGCGCCCAAAGGGAGGTGAAAACCACAGGGCGCAGAAAACCGAGGAGGTGTTGGTCAAACGAACCGACACCTCCATGCGAATGGGTTCGTGAACATACGTTCGTGAATCCAAAGCAGTAGCTCTTTGAATACAAAGTCTGCTCAGGTAGCCTTGTCGTCCATTGGCGGGATGATTGGCTCCCTAATCCCCATCGTCGGGTTTCGGCGTAGGGTTTCTTAAACATTTCTTTGTTTGGAGATCGTACGCCGGGACATCGGCGAAAGGTGTGCGTGATGCAGCAGCAGGAGCAGCAGGATTTCAGTGAGCTCTTCCTCGTGCAGGGTAAGGGGATCTTCCTCGCCACCCTCACGAAGGAGCGCGCGTGTCAGCTGGGCGGTGAGGACATCACGAACGTGATCCTCACGGGTTCCTTGCCGGATTCGGCGAGTGAACTCTTCGTCTTCGGGCGGACGAGATCGAACCTCTTCGAGCCCGAGGGGGTCTACCTGACCCGTTCTGAGGCCGAAGACGAAGCGGAGATCGCGGACGACCTCGATCTCGCGGGCGTGTCCTTGGGCCAGACCAATCCCTTCACGGTTCGTTCGGTGGTTCTGGTTCGCTGATCGACAAGGCTGGAAGAGTGCGTGAGAGCCGTTATCCCTGCGGGGGTGACACCGGGGACGAGGGGGCTGGCTCAACGTCGGCACCCTCTTCTTTCATGGGTTTGTGAAAATTTCGCAAGTCCATAAGAGGAAAGTTCTTTGCAATGGTATGATCTGTGAAATTTCGGATTTTTGGTGTGATCTCTCTATCGCATCCAAAGTCCGAAATTTCACTGCTTCGGGTAACGTTGTCCTCGTTAAGAAAGACGTTCTTTTGATGATTGGAGGGATACGTGGTCGGTGAAATGTGTGCGAAGGTCTTGATGGGGTTGTGCTGTCTGCCCCTGCTCGCAGTGCTTGCGGCCGAGTTGGGCTGGTGGGTTCTGCCCGCGGTGGCTCTCATCGGGCTTTACCTCATCGTCATGCTCCGGAGATATCCCCGGACAGAAGACCCACCCAGGAACAGTAGTGGATCTCGTGGGGGCATGATCCTCAGTACCGTCACGAGCATCGGGGTTATGCTCGGTGCACTAACGGGTATCGCCTTGATCTGCCACGGATACGGAGGTGTTGCGCTCATGGTCCTCCTGGCCACAGTGGCGGGCTTCGGAGCTCTTTTCGACAAGGTCATCTCGACTGACATCGAGACGAAGGAGAAGCTTCGGGCCCGTGCCGCACAGCGTCGACAGGACAGGGAACGGGAGGAGGCGCAGGAGGCCAGCTCGAAAGGCGGAAGCCCCGGAGAATAGAACAAAAAACAGTGCGCCCAAAAGGGCAGGTGAAAACCACAGGGCGCACACAAAATCCAGGAGGATGTTGATCAAACGAATCAACGCCTCCCTGTGAACGGGTTCGTGAACATACGTTCGTGAATCCAAAGCAGAAAAAGTTCTTTGAATTGAAGTGCGGAGTTCCGAGTTGAGTTTTCATTTCTCTTGAAAATTCAATTCGGGGCTCCAACAATAGTCCCAACTATCCGCGCGGTGCGGAAAGGAACGGTGCGGTTTCGATGACGAAGACGATGGTGTCTATTCTGGTGCTCGTGTCTCTCTTCGTGGCCACGTTCGTTCCGTTCGCCTGCGCGGGAGAAGATCCGATTGTCAACATGACGACCGTGGTCTATTCCGAATACTTGATCAAGAAGGGCAAGCTGCTCTTCCCGCACCCGGTCGCATACAACGATCTGGTGCTCAAGTGGGAGAACGGAATGTCCTTCGAGGTCGAGTCGTACAGGAACTTACAACATCTCGATTTCGATACGGCCGGCGACGAAATCGACATCACTCTCGACTACAAGAAGAGGGTCGGTAAGTCCGTGTTCCAGTTCCAGTTGTCGTACTTCGATCTCAAGCCGCTCGTCAGCTTTGGTGATGGAAACATCATTCAGCCGGCGATCGGCGTGAGTCGAGCGTATGACACCATTGAGCACACCATCATTCCGTTCTTGCGCCTCGAGTACTCTATCTTCGACGGCAAGTCGCGGGCGAATGGTGTCTTCACGCGGATCGGTGTTGCCGATAACTGGAAGATCCACTCGAGCCTGGCTCTGAGTCACAGCGCCGCCCTACTCTTCAATGAGGGGGGTGCGTTGGGATTGAAGGCTGGAACCGATTTGCTCTACTTCGCCGACCTTAAATGGAAGGTGGGAAGGAGTCATAAGTCCCAGATCATCTTGCCGTCGATCCGCTATTCGATACCGCTCGACCCGGGCGATACGCGGGATACGGAGTTCGTGTTCGGTGCTGGGTATCAGTGGCATTTCAAGTAGTTCCTTAACCCGTCACCAAGGGAGGTGATATCGGAGCGGAAGTGCGGTCAACGACCCCACGGAAACTCTTAGCTAGCAGAATGTGTATTCTGCCTGATGAGTCCAAAAGGATGAAAGCTGAAAAGTTCTTTGAATACGATACTGACGAGGCACTCGGAATTTTGCGCGGCAATAGTTGCGCCCACAAATACGAGGTCCTCAGAAGTTGGGGGGGAAGCGGTGGGGGGTATTAACGCATGGCACGGCCCCTGAAAGATGGAGCCAGGAGAATTCCACAATGCACATTGGTCCTGGGCAGAATGCGCAGCGGTATTGTTCGCTCGACTCGGCGTACTTCGACGAGGACGGTGAAGCGGATGCTGGTGAGGGGTTGACGGTGCGCGAGCCGGTTGACGGCTCGGCTCGCTTTCTCTGGAAGGATCGGCCGCACCAGAAGACGACCGTCATGGAGGCGCTCGGCCGGCTCGGCATGGAGTGGTCCGAAGACGGACCGCGCACCTCGCCGATGCGGGTTTCGTCGTGCGGTCGCATCCGCGCGGAGATGGTTCGCGAGGGCGTCGTGCTCTCGCGGTACCTTCACCACAGTGAACTCCCGCAACCGCTCGTCATGGCCCTCCGCCACGCCGAAGAGGTCATCGGCGTTAGCGAGTAGCGCACGCCTCGCGCCAGGCGATACCTGGCAATAACGGTGCGATTAGTGCGCAGCGGAACCTTCGATGTTCTGCTGCGTGCTCTAACTAAGTGTTTGAAGAAATTCGAACACTTTGAAGAGTATGTGGTTCTTTGGTATACGAATTCAGAATCTCAGAGTCTGTGCGCGAGTCATCGCGTGCAATTTCTGGGATTCTGAGAGGGCACACTTCTTGTGCTCTTGAGTGATCCTGGGGAAGGTACTATGGATACTGTGACGACGGCTCGAGTGCTCGCGGCGATCAACCGCGGGCAGCAGACGATGTCCCCCGAGAACTTCTGGGGAATCCTCATGGAGCGATCCGTGGAGGAAGGCGTGTATCCCGGTCTCAGCCCTCTGGGGCTCGATCGGGAGTTTCGGACGCGGGGATACATCCCGCATCCGCCGCATGTGCCGACGGTCTTCGCCGCGAGGACGGATCTCGGCGGGCTCGTGCGGAGTGTCCGCGTGAAGGATCTGGATCCGACGACGAGCAGGGTCATCCTCCGGGAGGAGCTGGGCACGGGCAAGGTCACGGCTGTGGTGCGGAGCTCGGTTCCGCTCCGGGCGGTGTACACGGTGCTGA
>CAYJBK010000035.1:0-8933 GCA_964368365.1 uncultured Candidatus Saccharibacteria bacterium | reverse complement strand
ATTGTGGGTATATGGTTCCTCTTTCACCAGAAGACCCTTTGCTCGCATCTTCTCTACGATCAGTGCTCGGGCCTCGCCGATTTTTTTGCCCGAAAATTCTCCTGCGATGGGGAGCAGCTTTCCATAGGTATCGATTATCTGTTCTTTTTCGAGTCCATGCCGTTCTGCCATTTCAAAGTCCACAACTGAATGCCAGGGTGTTATGGTCATCACACCGGTTCCAAAAGTCATGTCGATCTCCTTATCTTTGATCACTGTTGCAGTAATGGGTCCGTTGATCCATTCAAGCTCGAATGTATCGCCGTGCTTGTAGTGTGTGTAGCGTTCGTCATCTGGGTGCATGACCACATATTTGTCGCCAAATTTTGTTTCGGGACGAGCAGTCGCTATTTCAAAAGGTCCATACTTGAAGGTATAGAACGTAGTTTTTTCTTCTTGGTATACGATTTCATCGTCCGAGATAGTCGTTTGTCCTTTGGGGTCCCAGTTTACAATGCGGTGGCCCTGGTAGATGAGTCCCGCATCGTACATGTTTTTAAACATGGTATTTACAGCACGGTTTCGCTTCTCATCGAGCGTGTACGCTTCACGGGACCAGTCGCACGAGGCGCCCATTACTTTGACCTGGGAGATGATCGTGTCGTGGCTGTCTTGAGCAAACCGCTCGACCCGTTTCAAAAATTCTTCTCGACCAAGGTCGTGGCGGGATTTTCCCTCCTTCTTGTATATATCCTTTTCCACACGGGATTGTGTGGCGATGGCGGCATGATCAGTTCCTGGAAGCCAGAGCGTTTTAAATCCCTGCATTCGCTTATAGCGGATCATAATGTCTTCGATCGTGAGCATCAGTGCGTGGCCCATGTGGAGTACGCCCGTCACATTTGGCGGCGGCATCATGATCGTGAACGTGTTTGCGTTTGGCCGGGCATACCCGTCTCGGACCTGAACGTCGGGGTTAAAAAGACCCTTTTCTTCCCAGGTTTTATAGATACGAGCCTCAGTTTCAGCCGGGCTGTAGGGCTTTTGAAATTTTGGGTCGACTGAGGATTCCATGGCTTACAGTCTAGCGTTAAACAGCATAAAAAGAAATGGCGCCGTTCGATGAAAGCGAGAGATTTCCTTCTGCTTTTACTGTATCTGGGTCCGCAGCGCCGTCTTTCTCGAGGCGAATATAGCCAGCAACGCCGATCATGGTGCCGTTGTCTGTCGAGAGATGTGCCGGTGGTATTGAAAGGGTAATATCGGAGAAATCTTGAGCTATCATGTCTGCTGCGCGCCGCCGGAGCTCTTTGTTTGCAGAAACACCTCCACCAATGATGAAGGTCTTTGCCTCGTGTTCCTCGAGCGCCTCCTTGCTTTTGGCGAGGAGCACATCTATCGCTGCCGTTTGAAATTCCTTCGCGATTGCGATCTTCACCACATCCGAAATACTCGATGTCGGACTTAGAGTATTGGAGGTGTGTTCTAATTTCTGAACCAAATACAGTACTGCTGTTTTGAGCCCAGAGAACGAAAAAGAGTAGTCTCCTGAGCCGATCATGGGGCGGGGAAGTGGAGCGGGAAGCATAAAATCCGTTGGGAGTTTGGCAAGTTTTGATATTGCCGGTCCGCCGGGGTAGGGAAGCCCAAGGATGCGAGCAACCTTGTCGAACGCTTCTCCCACTGCATCGTCGCGCGTGCTTCCCAGTATTTCGTATTCACGCCAGTTCTTTACGAGCACGAGCTCTGTATGCCCACCGGAAACAAGAAGCGCGAGTGCAGGGAAGGCGATGGGCGCATTCTCGGCGAGGCCTGCATAGATGTGTCCCTCCATGTGGTTTACTGGTATGAGTGGCTTTTGCCAGACTGCGGCAAGCGCCTTAGCGCAGTTAATGCCGACCCAGAGCGCTGGTTCAAGTCCTGGCCCGTGCGTTACTGCAATCGCATCAATCTCAGGCGTCTCATACTGCTCCAGGAAGGCCGTAAGAGCGGTAACTAGATCAGGTTCCCGTGTGAGAATCGCCCCCAAATCCAACAAGGTTGAACATTGTTGGAAACGCGGCTTGAGTAGCAACGCTTTCTCGAGAGCGGCTTTAAGTACGGGTACCAGAGCTCGCTGATGTTCTCTCTTTGCGAGATTGGGTACCACACCACCCCAGTGCGTGTGCAGCTCGAGTTGAGAGACTACTTCCTCTGAAAGCATTGAAAAGTGTGGAGCCCCAAGTCCACCCTCGGCTTCAAGGATACTAATGCCTGTTTCATCGCACGATGTTTCGATGGCGAGGATTTTCATTAACTATCCCTCTTGCTTGGTCGCTTCTATGTCGAGAACAATTTTCTGCAAGGCACCTACGGCTTGAAACACGTTGTTTTTAAATCGCTCGAGATCGAGCCTGAGCTGTTCGCGCTTAGTTTTCTCCTCGGTTTTATCTAGGGCGTATTCTTCGCGTCCCCCCGTTTCAGTAATAGAGGAGAATACTTTTTTTTCTGTGCTAAAACGCGAAGCAATTTTCATTGTATCAATCTCCTTGAGAAGATTGTCAGCAACCAGAATTGCCTCGTTAAGTCTTGCTTGCTCGAGAAGGGCGGCAGCCCGCTGTTCTGCCGCCACAAGTTCTGGGGTTCTGCTTATGTTGTCTATTTCGTTTTGTATCTCTTCGCGCATGTTTTTGGTACTTGTTAAAAAAATGACCCTACGGAGAGTCGAACTCCGATTACAGCCTTGAAAAGGCCGTGTCCTAACCATTAGACGATAGGGCCGTGCGTGGTTATAACGAGCAAGATTCTAACATATTTTGCGGAAAAGGCAAAAATGTATTGTTCGGTTGCATAATGGAAGCATGCTATACTTAATATACATATAACATATCGAAATGAGGATACAATTAAAACAATCCGAATTATTAGTTCTTTTTTCTCAAATTCGTGAAAAACATACCGTCTCGGACGTGGCCCAAGAGTGTGGGGTTGTCCCACGCACTATAAGATTTTGGCGTTCGGGTACGGCTACCATATCAGAGTCTTCCTTTAATAAGCTTATCGGATTATCTGGCCTTGGTAGACAGAATTTCTCACCCAACTATATTGATGACGTTGATCGCGCGTCTCGTGCTGGTAGGATCGGTGCTCGTGCTCGAATGGCCTTGTATGGTCCTCCGGGTACTCCCGAGGGACGCAGAAAGGGAGGGCTTCGGTCAATGGAAACTCATCGGAGAAATAAAACAGCGTTTAACTCAAGAAAACAAATTATTTTTCCTGAAAAATCAGAAAAACTCGCAGAGTTTTTAGGCATTATGATGGGGGATGGTCATCTGGATACATATCAAATAGAAGTTGTTACGAATTCTATTACTGACCGAGAACACATTTTTCATACCGCGAAACTTATCGAAGAACTTTTCGGTTTTGCTCCTCGGGTGCATGATCGAAAAAATCAAAATGCTATCTCTGCTGTTGCATCCTCCGTTGCTCTTGGGGAATATATAGAAAAGCTCGGCATGCCGAGGGGTAATAAAATCAAAGGCGGGCTTTCGGTTCCTGTCTGGATAAAGGAAGATCGTGATTTTTCAAAAGCATTTATTCGCGGGGTTTTTGATACTGATGGGTGTGTATTTATGGATAAGCACGTTGTAAAAGGAAAGACCTATTACAGCCTCGGATGGACAATCACTAGTAATGCTGGTACATTCATCCTAAGTCTCTTGGAGGTATTAAAAAGCCTTGGTTTTTCTCCGACAAATACCAGTAGACAAAACTCTGTTTATTTGAGGAAAAGAATCGATATTGAAAAATATTTTCTCGAGGTTGGAACGAATAATCTCAAACACTCCAAGAGATATAAAGAATTTTGCTGGAAGCGTGCCGGAGAGGCCGATCGGGCCAGTTTCGAAAACTGGTAGGGGAGAAATCCTCTCAGAGGTTCGAATCCTCTCGCTTCCGTTTTTAATTTGCTAAGATTTTTTATGTCGAAGAACATAATTATATTGCTTATAATCCTTGTGATAGTTGCGGTTGGTGGACTGGTGTATTTAAAAACCAGTACAAAGCAGGCTCCATATGTCTCGGGAGCCGTAGAGACGATTGTTCCAGAAAGTTGGCCGGAGGACGAGATCCGAACGCGTGGGAATGAAGCACTTCTCTTCAGTAATGGGACAAAGATCGATGCATACAAGGAGACCCTTAAGCGGTATCCGGAGACTCTTGAGGAAATTCTCGCAAACGGCGTCATTATAAATAAGGATGTTTTTTCAAGTGAGCTTCCACGATACATTCTTGCAGAAAACAAGCTCAGCTTCGAGTTACGATTTACTGGAGAAGATACTGTATACGATACGCCGGACGACGTTCTCTATGATCGAAATCGATTGGCTGACAACTTGAAGCCGATGTATGGTGGTGATAGAGCCGTGAAGATTGCGGCTCAACTTCTTGCCGATAAGCACTTCATCGACTCTATCGTTGCTGAGTCTGGTACACGCGAAAAAGGGGCTACAAGACTTGTTTTGGGTGCGCAGCAGTTTCTTGATGCGGGCGATCTCGATTTGGCGATGATGCGGTTCAACCAAGCATGGCTGCTTGATCTGGATAATCCGGATGTTTATATTGGATTTTCTGTAATTCTTGATAAACAAGGGAAACCGTCGGAGGCTCTGGCGATGCGAGCGTTGGCAGACGAGAAAAGGGCGCTCCAGAATTAAGATATGAAAAAGGTCGTCTTTGTAACTCAGAATACGCATAAGCTGAGCGATGCCCAGAAACTCTTGCCCGAGTTCGAGATCGAACACGTTGATTTCGAGGTGCCGGAAATCCAGTCGCTTGATCCCAAGGAAATTGTGGAGCACAAGTTGCGATACGCCTATGACCATAGTAAGAAACCTTGTTTCGTTATGGATGCTTCGCTTTTCCTTGATTGTCTGAACGGTTTTCCTGGTCCCTTCATAAAATGGTGGTTTGAGAAGACGGTCGGTGAGGAGAAGACAGCCCAGATAGCAAATCTTTTCAACGAACACGGATGTGCCTGGACCACAGTGATGGGGTATTTCGACGGAACGAAAACGTACTTTTTCGAGGAGACGGTGAGGGGCGAGATTGCAGAAAAGCCACGAGGCGAAAATGGATATCACTGGGACACCCTTTTTATTCCAGAAGGTGAGACGCGCACGTTTGCAGAAATGACCTTCGAAGAAAAGCAGTCGTATGCGGTTACCAAAAAGCTTTTTGAAGAGTTAAAAAAGGTGCTGGCCTGACTCCACGTGTCCATCCATTACCTAAACGGAAAGTTTGTTGAAGAGAAGGATCTTTTGATCTCTCCCCGAGACCTTGGCTTTTCTCGTGGATACGCTGTTTTTGACTTTTTTGTCACTTACCAAGGGGGTCGGCCTTTTATGCTGGAGCGGCATATCGATCGTTTTTTTAACTCGGCGGGGTGCATTGAGCTCTCGTTTCCATGGAGCAAGGAAGAGGTGACTCGGTGTGTTATGGAGACCTTAGCTCGAAACGCAGATGGAACTGAGAAGGGCGTCAAGATAGGCCTGACAGGCGGTGTTTCGGATTCACTTATGCCGTCGCCCGACGCTGCAACGCTTATGATACTTGTGGACGACCGGCACTATTTTCCGAGCGAGATGTATGAAAACGGCGTGAAGGCTATAACCGTCGAGCATGCGCGCTACGCGCCTGAAGCCAAAACGAATAACTATATTGAAGGTGTGCGTCAGGTCCAGAATGCTGAGCGAGTCGGCGCCATAGAGCCAGTCTATTATGACCACCGCCAAGTATTTGAGGGCGCGATCAGTAATGTGTTTGCCCTGATAGACGGGCAGCTCGTTACATCGAAAACTAATATTCTTCCTGGCATCACTCGCGAAGTATTGCTCGATATCTTAAAGCTCGAAGTTCCGGTTCTTGCAAAGGATTTTACGATCGACGAGCTTCGATCAGCGTCCGAGCTTTTCTTTGCGGGGAGCAATAAAGAGGTAATGCCGATCACGCGAGTAGACGGCAATCTTGTGGGTCACGGAACGCCAGGCCCTATCACGAAGGAGGCGATGCGTCAGTTTCGAGAGTTCACGCTTGGAGATAGATGGTAGTTAGTTGAATTCAACGACGATAGGCGCGTGATCACTTTCTGGGAATGTGGGAGTGGGCGCGACATTTTCATGAAAAGAAAGGTTCTCGTTCAAGATCCTTGCTGACGTGAGCGAGCTCATAAGATTCTTGGAGGCAAGAATATGATCGATGAGCGACACCTCACCACGCCCCGTGCCTGAGAATCGTTTCTCTTTTGGTATGGCTTTGGTCGTCTGTATGAGGGCGTCAGGTGCTTCTTGGTTTTTGCCCATGACTATCCCGACCGTGGAGTTTATCTCCACATCATTAAAATCTCCACCTACGATTACTTCCGCGTCCGGATCTTCGGTAAAGATTTGGTCGAGTATCTGCCGAAGCTTTTTTGCCTGAGAGAGACGGAAGAAATCCGAGCGTATTATTCCATCGGCTAGTTCCGTTTGTGTCTTCATGGGACGTTTCGTTCCATCTTTTAGAATTTCTGGATTCAGGAAATTAGATTTAAGGTGAATACTGAATACGTGAAGTTTTTTTCCATTGTGCATCGTACGGAGATGGACAAAGTCTCTCCGCGAGTACATGCGGGAGCCGAGGATGTCTGCATCGCCTTCGTTGAATACGGGTAGTGAAGCAAAAGCCGGTATTGATTCTGCCTGTCCCTCAGTGCCTCGCCAGAGGATTGCATTTCTCACATTACTTATGTCGGGTGCGCCAAAGAATGCAGAATAGGGGATCGCGCTTTCGGAGATGATTTTGTGAACCACGCTTTCTTGCCCGACCTCTTGGAGAAGGAGTATATCTGCATCGATCTCGCGAAATAGGTTCCCGAAGAGGCGTACTCGTGCGGCAACAAATTCAGGCGTATGGGTCCAGGTTTTCCCACCGTAGGTGTGTTCGCCTATATCAAAGAGGAATTCAGTGTTGTGTGTTGCTATTTTCATGATACCGTATGATACCATGAGGAGGACCTATGAATAACCACACACACGATCAAACTGTCAAAACCTACCAAGAGAATTTCGGCGCGTATGTTGAGGGAACTCCGCACGAAATCACAGGAGACTTTAAGGTTTTTATGGACGCATTTATCTCTCATATTCCCGCAGGAGGTAGGGTTTTCGAGTTCGGGTCTGCTTTTGGTCGAGACGCGCGATACATGAGGGAGAAGGGTATTGCTGTGCTCTGTACGGATATCATCCACGAGGGGCTCGCGCAGCTTGCCCATGAGGGTTTTGAAACAGCGTACTACGACTTCAGAGAATAGCCACGAGACGAGTGGGTCCATGCTTTCGATGGCATATTTTCGAGTGCCGTATTTCTTCACGCAGATCCACACGTGCTTGTTTCCGTTTTGAAGCATTGTAAGAAAATCCTAAAACCAGGAGGTATTCTGGCTTTTTCATTGAAAGCCGGCCAGGGGGAAGAGATATCTTACCAAAAGCTGCCTGGCCCACGGTATTTTAGGTACTACGAAGAAAAAGAGGTTCGTGATATTCTTGCCGATACTGCCCTAGAGGTGGTGGAAGTCACGACCGGGGATGGAGGTAAGTGGATTCGTGTCCTTGTTCGGTCTGGCATGGTAAAATAAGGATATATGAAGACCCTACTCATCGTGCTAGGCCCCCTGGTTCTGTTTTTTGTTTTCCTCTGCATAAGGACTCAGACATCGGTCCGCCAGGCTCAGTTTTTAGGCGGGAAGTCATTTTCTCGGCTGCCTGATGGTTTCTGGAGAGGTGACACGAGCCTTCCCAAAGGAAGTTGGCTTGGTAAGCGATTTGACAGAGAGAGCGGTACTGGTATTAATGTTTTCCGAGATGGTGAGCGTATTCCATTTAAAATGTACGAGTCTCACGGTATCTGGGATCCCAAGCTCACGGTGACACGTGTAGACTATAACATTCCAGAAAATCCGTTCTGGCTGCGTCCAGCACTTGATGAAGTAGTTGAGATTGCACCGGGAAAACTGCTTGGTAAGATTCACTACCGCATCTTTCCAGGGTCTTCTATAACACTTGGATATTTCTGGCAGAACGAGGACAGCAGTATTAACCCGTAACGTCCATCCCCATGAATCTTAAACAAGGAACGAAAGCACCGGAATTTGAACTACAGGATCAGTCCGGTACGGAGAGGAAGCTTTCTGACTACCGAGGTTCGTGGGTTCTTGTGTATTTTTATCCCAAGGACGATACTCCCGGGTGTACGAAAGAGGCATGTATGATCCGCGATAATTTTCCGTCTTTCAAGAAGCTGAAACTGACTGTCCTCGGTATTAGTACTGACTCGGTGAAAAGCCATGCGAAGTTTGCGGAAAAATATGAACTTCCTTTTATTCTGCTTTCAGATCAGGACAAAAAGGTGGTGAATGCCTATGGAGTTTGGGCGGAGAAAAAATTTATGGGTCGAACGTACATGGGGATCAAGCGAGTGTCCTTTCTTCTAGATCCTCACGGCGTTGTGGCAAAGATATATGAAGTCGTGCGGCCCGCCGAACACGCAGAAGAGGTCCTCGCCGACTATAAAGCACTTTCAAAATAATGAAAAACAACACAGCAGCAGCGCCAACACTTTTTGTTGTATTTGGAGCAACAGGAGATCTTGTTGGGTATAAAATTATTCCAGCCCTTTTCCATCTCTGGAGCAAGAAAAAGCTTCCCGAGAAATTTCGGATTGTGGGCGTAGCAAGAAAAGATCTGACCAACGATGTTTTTCGAGAAAATGTGCGGGAGTATCTTAAGAAGTATATTGGGAGTTCTGATCCCGAGGCGTGCGATGCTTTTGCTGAGTTGTGCGTCTATTCGCAAGGATACTTTGAAGAGCCCGCTGCGTTTGAAAAGTTAAAGGGTGTACTTCGGGCGATTGATGACGGCTGGGCGCAGTGTTCTAGT
>CAYJBK010000034.1:0-8961 GCA_964368365.1 uncultured Candidatus Saccharibacteria bacterium | reverse complement strand
GGCGCAGGCTTTTGAAAAAGCCACTGTTTTTCGTCGAAGAGCTTCTTCCCGAGCCATCCCTCGAAAGATCGCGGAGAATTTGGGATGCACTTGCAGAAGAAAACGCTCGCTATTATGTGAATACTAAAACAAAGAGCGGAGAAAGGGTTGACGAGTTTGAGCTGCGGGAAACAGGAGAGAGGGATGTGAGAACGTTGATTCTCGAAGACAAGGTACTTTTGGATGCTCTTCACGCGTTCGAAGATAAGAAAGTACTCGAGCTTGGTTCTGGTATTGGGAGAATGACCGAGTTTTTGGCTCCGCACTTTGCCCAGGTCCATGGAGTCGAGCTCTCGCCCCGTATGCTTAAGATTGCAAACCGAAGAACGCATGGCCAATCAAATGTAACCCTTTCTTTGGGTGATGGGCTTACGCTCCAAGACGAAGATAGTAGCTTCGATCTCGTGTTCTCATATCTTACGTTTCAGTATCTTCCTACGCTTGAAAACAGTGAAAATTATATACGAGAACTGTCTAGAGTCTTGAAGCCCGGCGGTATTGCAAAGATTCAAGTTCGTACTGGACCCAAGGTTCACCGCTGGCGCTGGTCATACGGAGTCTCCTTGGGAGCGGAGGAGTTGGAAACAATGGCGCGTATAGCGAATCTCAGGGTTCTAGAGACGCTTCCGTCAGAAGAGAAATTCATGTGGGTATGGCTCCAAAAATGAAAAAAAAGTCAAAAAAGATTCTTATAACTGGAGCGGCGGGTTTTATTGGGTATTTTTTGATCGAGCGGCTTCTTAGGGAAACAACGGATCGCATCGTCGCCGTCGACAACTTTCAGCGCGGGAAATATGATGGTGCATTTAAGGCAATTCTCACGAATTCCCGCGTCACCTTTTTGAAACTTGATCTTACCAGCCCTGCCTCATATGCAAAGCTTGGAGCAGGATACGAACACGTGTATCACCTAGCCGCAATAAACGGGACGAAGAACTTTTACGAAATGCCGGACGAGGTTCTGCGGATAAATACACTGACCACTGTCTATATTCTCGAATGGATGAAGGCTAAAAACAAGAAAGGAAAAATACTGTTTACGTCTTCTAATGAGGCGTACGCGGGAGGATTGAATGCCTTTGGAAAGCTTCCCATTCCTACCCCAGAAGCCGTTCCACTTGTGGTCGAGGACGTCTACAACCCGCGTTGGACGTACGCTGGTACGAAACTTATCGGTGAGCAGTTTTTTATTCAGTATGCGCAAAAAAACAATTTTCGGGCGGTCATAGTTCGTCCGCATAACTTTTATGGTCCCCGCGCAGGATACGATCATGTGATACCCGAGTTTATCGTAAGAATTTCAAAAAGGGCCGATCCATTTCCTATTTTTGGTGCCGATGACACCCGAACATTCTGCTATATAACCGATGCTGTTGAGGCGATGCATATGGTTATGGAAAGCTCCAGAACGGACAAAGGGGTTGAAACATTTCACATCGGGAATACCGACGAGATACTCATGCGAGATCTTGCGGGGAAACTTTTCGACGTCGCGGGGTGGCGTCCCAAAAAGACAGATGTTCACGCATCTCCAAAAGGAAGCGTGAAGCGCCGACTCGCGAATATTTCAAAGATTAAAAAAGTGATAGGATGGAAACCGACAACCACTCTTCGTGAGGGGCTTGCGAAGACATATGAGTGGTACATCGCGAATCCAAAAAAATAGATCTGTCATGCTGGTAAAAAAATGTATCATCTGTAAGGGAAGCACGCTGGATACTGTGATCGATCTGGGGTTTCATCCGCTCGCTGATACATTTCTCAAGAAGGAAAAACTGCGGATGCCCGAGGAGAGATACCCCCTTTTCCTTATCCTATGCAAGACATGTGGGCACTTGCAGCGCGGGTATACCGTAGATAAAAAAGTCAGATATCAGGGAAGTGACTACAGCTATGATTCGTCGAATTCTCGCGTCGCGATCGCGCATTTCGAGTCCATGGCACACGAGGGAATAGCGGCGTGGAATATCGGGAAAGGGGATCTCGTTCTCGATATTGGCAGCAATGTGGGAACGCTTCTCCTCAAATTCAAACAACATTCTGGCGCGAAGATTTTGGGCATTGAGCCGTCGAAGAATATTACTCGATTGGCGAAAAAGGAAGGAGTGCCAACTTTGAACCGTTTCTTTGATACGGAGGCCGCTCGTGATATCAAGAGGAGGGGAGGAGCAAAGCTTATTGCGATTACCAATGTTTTTAATCATATAGACGACCTCGTTCCTTTTATGAAAAATGTACGTCGCGCCCTCAGGCCTGATGGGGTTTTTGTCATCGAGGTGCCATATGGTGGAACTCTCGTGGATCAGCTGTCGTTCGATACGATATACCTTGAGCACACTTCGTATTTTTTTATAAAACCGCTTCGCCGACTTTTCAATTTGTTTGGTTTCAAGATTATCTCGTTTACTCTGAACGACTACATGGGTGGTTCGGTTCGACTGTATGTGTCTGTATACGGGAAAGAATCTCCGGAGGTTAAAAAGATACTCGCTGAAGAGGAGGTTCGAGGATATTTCAAAAGAGAGACCTATCGTACGTTCATGCAGAAGCTCGCCGAGTTCAAGATGGACCTCATGGCGAAGCTCTATGCGGTAAAAGCAGAAAATGGGAAAATCATAGGCATAGGTGCGGCGACCAAAGGAAACACGCTTCTCAACTATTGTGGCGTAGATTCTACTTTGCTTGACTACGTGACCGATGCTTCACCCCTAAAGATTGGTAAATATACACCCGGTTCGCACATAGAGATACGGGATGATACAGATATTGGGAAAGACATAACGCACGGTGTTATCTTGCCGTGGAATATCGGGGGATTTTTGAAGAAGAAATTAGGTCACTTGGGGATCGAATTCATTGTTCCCCATATGGAGCAGTAGTCCTTACGGTCTATTCGTGTATCGGTGAGACTCTCACGGTGTCTGTTTCGTACTCTTCTCCGCCACGTGGGCCCTCGATGAATGTAATGAAGACGGTATCTTCCTCTGCAACAAAGGCGTGAATTTCCATCGGTTCCCAGCTAATGTAATCGCCTGGCATCACAGTTGCACGTGTGACCTCCGCCTCCGGTTTCTTCCCAAACACCTTCATTTTTCCACTCACAATGTAGTCAGTTTGGGTTGAGACTTTGTGGTAATGGTTGCCACGTACTCCACCGGTTTTTGTGAATATAATAGTGCAGTGATCTTTTGGTTCATCGACAAAAATATCCCGTATGGAGCCGCGCGAGTCCTCAAAGTTAACTTTTTTATGTTCGATTTTCATGTGTGATTGCTGATCGGATAGATCCGTTGAATGTTTCTTTTGATTTTAGCAAAAACAACGAAATCATGCTAGGATACGCCGGTGACAAATATCGTTATCATGGGAGCCACCGGGGGGATTGGCAGTGCCATTGCCAAGGCACTTGCTCATCCCGAAAATCACCTTATGCTCCTTGGGCGCAAAAAAGACGCGCTACAAAAGCTTGCGCGAACCCTGGATCGGAATACAAAAGTTTCTTTTTTTGTGGCTGACCTCGCTCGACCGGAGTCTCTACGCCGCTCGCTGACTCAGATTAAAAAAAGTACGCAGAAAGTAGACTGGCTCATCTATGCAGCCGGAACTATACAAAAAGAGCCAATGAAAACGGTTTCTTATAAAGATCTCGCTGATAGTTTTGCAGTCAATCTTAATGGTCTTGTTCTCGCCGTCTCCTCCTTGCGAGGGATCTTGTCTTCAAAAGGCGGAGTGATAGCCATTTCATCGACTTCTGGTCTCTGGGGAAACGGTCTATTTCCTATATACTCATCCTCGAAGGCAGCGCTTAATATGTTTATGCAGTCCGAGGCGAAAAGCGACACAGGATCTCTGCGCTATATCACACTCTGCCCCGGTCCAACAAATACTGCCATGCGAGAGCGTGTGGCGCATGACAGCTCAAAACACCAGTCACCGGAACGTATCGCAGATACAGTAGCAGAAATTATGAGTGGAAAAAGAGCTTCGAAAAACGGAGATGTATTCGTTATACGCAATAATGCGGTTACGCAAGTAGACTCACATATTTCTTAATCATCTCCTCTGCATTGAAACGTGCTGCTGTAGCCGTTCCTCCTTCCGTCAGAGTCTCTCTGAGTTTTGTATCCTGATCGAGTTGGAGTACGGCTTCGGCAAGTGCCGCGGCGTCTCCTTTTGGAAAGATCGTGGCGTTACCTTTGTCTACAAGAAATTCTCTGAATACTGGAATATCACTTGCACAGATGGGCTTTCTGGCGAGAAATGCCTCAAAAACAGGCAGCCCAAAACCTTCATAGCGGCTGGGTATAAGTACGTACTGGCAATTTCGGTACACCCAACTCTTTTCTTCATTCGAAATTTGCGAAAGAAAGGTGATCTGGTCGCGTACTCCCAGAGCTTCGGCGTGCGCAATTGGCTCGCTTAGGTCTGTGTGAGAACTTACAAAAACAAGTTTTTTTATAACCCCGCGATGCTTCAGGAAAGAAAGTGCTTCGATGGCCGTATCCCATCCCTTGCGCCGCTTAACCATGCCGATAAACAAAAGGAACTGTGCTGGCATGTTTCCGCCCGATAGTGGTTGCGGACGCATCTCTCCGGTGTGCTGAAGTTTTGGTGCGCACCAATATATAAGCGCGGCATCTCGCTTATATATTGACTGTATATGGTGCCGCTCGTTTTCATTGATTGCGATAATCGTATCTGCGTTTGCCGTAGGCATATGAAAAATATAATTTTCCCATGCATTCTTCCATGCACCACTCTGAGCTTCCCGAACTAATGTGTTCAAAGACGTACTGATTTTTGTGGGGCTTTTGATTGTTCCCTCGGGATCGTCGGTGTCGCCTACTATATAAGGATCATGCAGAATCCCTACGATTTCAACGATGAACCGCGCACGCACCATCCGGGATGCCCAGTAGGCAGAAAAGTTAAGAAAGCTCCGAGGATGAAAAGTGAGAACTGTATCTGGCCTGAATGTGAGGATCGACAAAAACAGACTTGGTGAAAAACCAAACCGCTCACGAACACGAAACACAGGCACGCCTTTATAAATGAGATTTTGGCTATACGTAGGGATATGTCTCGAGGCATACGTATAGAAACGCACATCGTACCCTTTTTCTAAAAGGCCTTGAGCGAGAACAAACTCTGCATAGTTGTCGAGGCGCGGTTCGCCGCCGTATGGAGTTACTATGGCGATTTTTCGCTTCGCTACAAATGAATTCATGATGCGTATCAATTCCTCACCGCGTGTACTTTCTTGGCAATCAGCGCAGCGAGGGGTTCGAGTCCCTTTCGACGTTTTTCTTCATCCGTCTCAATTTCCCAAAGATATTGCAGGCGCGTTGTCGCTGATTCTTCAAAGAGAGCAGCAATATATGAGATGAGTTCTTCTTCGTTATACCTGAACACCTCGAGTTGCTCCTTTACAAGCCACGGTAGATCTTTCGGGGTTTCGCAGTTCTTAACAAATGACAGTTTGTTATAGAAGATATCCCCGAAAGTGATGACCGGTTTTCCAAAGAGGGTCGCTTCCCAGCCTGTGCTTCCCGTTATTGTGGTTATGAGTTTTGCGTGCGGCAGTATTTCAAAGCTGGTAATTCTGGGATCAATGAGCCGTACGTTCGGTATCTTTTTTAGTTCCTGATAAAATCGTCGTGGCCGATATGGCACCATGGCAGGATGCTCTTTTACGTAAAGAACATAGCCGACTGGCAGTGCTCGTGCCACTTGTTTTACGGCGCTTATCTGATCCGGAACAAATGGCGCATAGAGCGAGAGACTAATTTCCGGCTCGTAGTGGAGAGGGAAGAATACGCAGTCTTCTTTGGGCTCAAATGTATCATAGAGATCACTCACACCGCGTATATTCCGAAGTTTACGTCGAACGCCATCGCGGATATAATTCCATGGCCCAATGTAGTTGAAGTCATGCCGATCCTCGTGTGTTACGTGGTCTTTTATTGAAACGAACATCCAGCGCAGTATCCTATAAAGATTCGAAGGTTTTAGAAAAGAGAGCTGTTGCGCTCGTGTTACGGGCTGTCGTTTTGGGTCACCTAATTCCCAGTGTGGATGAGCGTTTTTTCGAAATGTTTCAAGGAATGCCCGTGCCCGCGCGTATGATTCCTGGGAGATCTGTGGCGTATTTTTTTCTTTATCGAAGAGGGCATCTACATAGGTGAACGAATTGTACGTTTCACTTAATGTATAGGTATCTTTGATAAGAGTGGGATGGACGACAAGCGTTTGTATGCCTTTTTTCTTCGCGATGTGAAAGAGGAGCAGTGATCCAATAGATCCTACAACAGAAGCGAATAGAAAATCTGGCTTCTCTGTTTCAATGAACTCAAGGATCTTTTTTGCTTTGACTTGAGTTATCTTGAGAATTTCTTCGTGTGTGTAGGGTGGCGTGTCGTAGGGGTATTCTCGGACCAGCTGATTATGCATAACGGTTCGGTCTACTGCTATGAATCTCCAGAGAGTGGGAATCCCGTATTCCATTTCTAGGGTTTTCAAAAAAGGAAGATCGAGGACTGCTTCCGTATATTCTTTATGGATTTCTTCGTCAAGAAGAAGTGCGCTGTATTGAATATCCTTTTGATTTTTCAAGAAGTCGTAACTTCTGCGGAGAGACACATACCCACAAAATTCCTCTACGCCGTATTTTTTCTGTAAGGTTTGGGCAAGATATTGGCCGATGTATGCAAAGTTTCGTTGTAAAAGAAAGCACCCTTTCATGGATTGTATTTTGGCTGTTTTGTAATACTATGGTAATTCATGTCCGAGTCAAGTATCCCGGTCTATACTCGAACCATTGAGAGTGGGAAGTGGTTTGCGTACTCCATTCTAGCACAGCGGGTTTTGAACCTCGTTACGTTTCTCGTATTGGCTCGACTTCTCGCGCCACAAGATTATGGTGTGATTACTATAATCTTTGCCGTCGCTGATTTTTTGGATAGTCTCTCGAACCCGGCCATCGGTTCAGCGCTTCTTCAGCAGAAGGAGTCGATCGAGCAGTACCTTGATACATCGTGGACTTTTGAGTTTGTGCGATCTTTTTGCGTTGCTCTTCTGGTATACGTGTCTGGTCCTGCTATCGGCGCTTTTTTCTCGGTTATTCCAGCTCATGTGCCTATTATTCAGTGGAGCGGGCTTTTCATAGTACTCGGCGCTCTGGGTCATTCGCGTCAGATCCTTTATTTTAAAGAACTCGAATATCATAAAATATTTTGGCGTGACACCGTGAGTGTTTTTGTGTACTCCATTGTTACCGTTCTCTACGCTTTCTCGGTCGAAGCATCTGCATGGGCACTCTTTTGGGGATACTGTGCTCGCTACGTTACTAGCACTCTTGTTGTGTATTGGTTTGATCCAGTGATGCCTAGAATGGATTTTAAATTTGGGAAACTCAGGCAATTTCTAGGATATGGAAAGTGGGTGTATGGACAAAATATGCTCGACTTCCTTTTGGGTTCCCTTGATAAGATACTTGTTGGTCGCCTCCTCGATACTGGGGAGTTGGGATTTTATTCTCGCGCTCGCGATTTACCCCAGACGCTCTCGTCGCCCGTGGCTGCGCTTCTCCGTAAGGTTGGTTTTTCGGCCTACGTAAAGGTTCAGGATGATCTTTCAAAGCTACAACGGGGCTTTCTTCAGAGTCTGGACGTAGTGCTACTCGGTACGGTGCCATTTGCGCTCCTTCTCCTCTTCGAGGGTGGGTCGATCATAACTGTCCTTCTGGGTACAAAATGGTTGGGGGTTGTGGTGCCACTCAAAATATTTTCCGTCGGTACTATTTTTCTCGGTCTTACGAGTCTCGTCTCGCCACTTTTTGCTGCCGTGGGGCGTCCCGATGTTCCGTTTTTTATGAATATTCTACAGATCGTGCTTCTTGCGCCCTCCTTCTATCTGGGTGTTACGTGGCATGGGCTTCCCGGAGGTGCGCTGGCGTCTGTTGTAGTTTCAGCGATAATTCTTCTCTACGCGATTTTTATCGTGCGCCCGCTGCTCAAGTTTGATAAATCAAAGCTGTACCCCTCGCTTGTTTCTGTCATTGGCGCAACGGCGGGGACGTTTTGTATTGCTCTCCCAACCCACCTTCTTTTTCACGTGTATTTCAATTCATTTTTTATTTTCGTCTGGTCTCTTGTCCTCGGCCTTATCTATGTCTTTTTTCTGATACGTATTGGTCGGCGATTTGCATTTGGGCCCTATCATACGATACGGTCCGTTCTCTCTGCACTTGGCTGGAAACGAGCTTTACAGCTTATCTAGTCTGGGTATACTTTCGATATGTCAAAATTGGCTCTCTATGGTGGTACGCCCGTGCGAAAGAAACAATTTCCAGCATACCGGGTTATCGATGAAAAAGAAAAAAAAGCAGCGCTTCGAGTTCTTGATTCCGGCGTATTGTCGCGGTATTTAGGCGCATGGCACGAAGATTTCTATGGCGGCCCCGAAGTGCAGGCATTTGAGAAAGAGTGGGCTCGATATTTTAAGGTAAAGCACGCCATTGCAGTGAGTTCCGCAACCGCCGGTCTCCAGTGTGCCGTCGGCGCTTTGGGTATAAGCCCCGGGGACGAGGTTATTGTTTCTCCCTACTCAATGTGTATTTCAGCTACCGCTCCTCTTTTTTATGGTGCAATACCAGTGTTTGCCGACGTGGAAGAAGAGTACTTTTGTCTCGACCCAGAGTCGGTAGAAAAAAACATTACTCCCCGAACAAAGGCGATAATTGCCGTTGATCTTTTTGGTCAGCCGTACGATGCTGCTCGCATAAACGCAATCGCCCGAAAACATAAACTTGCCGTTATAGAAGACTGCGCTCAGGCACCTGCGGCAACTGTTAAGGGGACATATGCGGGCACGCTGGGCGACATAGGTGTGTACTCACTGAATTATCATAAATGGACGAAGATA
>CAYJBK010000033.1:0-9072 GCA_964368365.1 uncultured Candidatus Saccharibacteria bacterium | reverse complement strand
AACCTTCTCGAAGGACATCTCCTTGATATCAACCAGGATCTCTATGGAAAAAGAATGGTAGTACAACTCTTCGAAAAGATATCTGACGAGCATGACTTTACCGACAGAGAATCGCTTAAAACATTTATCAGCGAAAGCGTCGGGAAGGTTCGAGACTATTTTAAAATATAACTATGTTTACTGGAATCATACGGTCAGTCTCCCCCGTCGTGAGCATAAGAACGGAAGGCGTAAATACAGTTGCTCGGATCAGGATTCCAGAAAACTGGCAGTTGGACTTGGGGCAGAGCGTTGCGATAGATGGCGTTTGTTCAACCATAACAAAAAAAGATAGCGACACCTTTGAAGTAGACTGGATGCCAGAAACACTCGCAAAGACGACTGCCGGATCTTTAAAGGAAGGAAGCATGGTAAATCTTGAACGATCACTCACACTCCAAGATTTTGTAGACGGACACCTTGTTCAGGGGCATGTTGATGGTCGAGGAACGGTCACAAAGATAGAAAAAGATACACAAGAAGGAACCGTTCTCTCGGTCAGTATCACGGGTGAGCTGATCCCCTTCATCGCAAAAAAAGGCTCCGTTGCGATAAACGGGGTAAGCCTGACTGTCACCGCCATACAAGGTTCAACCTTGTCAGTAGCGCTTATTCCTTATACACTCGAACACACCAACCTCGGCCTTCTTAAGGAAGGCGACGAGGTAAACATAGAAGTTGATATGATGGCCCGTTATATTCAAAACCATGCAAATAAAAAATAAAAAAGTTGAGAAGATGAAGGATGCTTCGAAGATTAAGGTCGGTATTGTGTATTCCCAATACTACTTTGATGAAATTATCGGGCCCATGCTTGCCGGAGCTGAGGAAGTCTTGAATCAAGCGGGTGTTCTGGAAAAAAATGTTTTCAAAATTCCTGTTTCTGGTAGCTGGGAAATCCCCTATGGATGCCTCCTACTTCTCAAAAAGAAAAAAGTGGATACCGTCATTACCCTCGGATGCGTCATAAAAGGAGAAACAACGCACGATCATCACATCTCCGCGGCCGTATCAGAAGCCCTCATGCAGCTTTCGCTTGATCGCAGGGTTCCGATCTCCTTCGGTGTGATGAACGCCAACACTATGCAACAAGCGCTCGCCCGTTCTTCCGGCGATAACAACAAAGGCAAAGGAGTTGCGATCGCAGCGCTCGAGATGGCGCTCCTCGCGCTATGAAAATCTCCGATCCCTTCCGCTGGCTCGAGAACGCTGAAAGCACAGAAACAAAAAAGTGGATTCGTGAGCAAAACAACTATCTCGACAAGCATCTCCGAAACGATCGGTTCACACTTTTTTCAAAAGAATTGCAACGCGATTTTGGATTCACGCACTTTTCAAATCCCCTCCCCGTTCACGGCCTCTACTTCTACACAGAGCGAAAGCCCAAGGAAGATCAGGCTGCGCTCTACCTGAGAAAGGGGCTCCGCGGAAAGCCGATCAAACTCATTGACCCCAACGGCAAGAGCCGGGGGAACACCACAACGCTCGACTTCTGGAGTCCATCCAAAAGCGGACGCTACCTTGCGTATGGCCTTTCCCAGGCAGGCGAAGAGATGGCCGTGATACGTATTCGGGATATAAAGAGCGGCAAAGATCTGAAAGAAAAAATCCCTCAGTGCCGCTACTCGCAAGTAGAGTGGCTTCCCGACGACTCAGGTTTTTTCTACACCCGTCACCCATGGCCGGGCACCGTGGCCAAGAACGATGAGCATCTCTACGAAAAAGTGTATTTTCACGCTCTAGGAAAAGATCCCAAAAACGATCCGCTCATTTTTGGTGAGATGAGACCCAAAGACGACATGCTTGAAATCTCACTTTCCCCGGATGGAACGCTTCTTGCAATAGGAGCCGCACAAAACTGGACGCGCAACGATCTCTATCTCTACGAATGCGCCTCACAGAAAACCTCTACCCTCATTAAAGGAATCGAAGCGAAATTTTCTCTCACCTTTCTTGAAGACCGCGCGATTATTTTCACCAACCACAAAGCAGACCGCTATCGCGTTCTTTGGACGCCACTCAAAGATATCCGAAAACCGATTGACGAGTGGAAAGAGCTCATCCCTGAATCAAAAGATATTCTCCAATCCATCACGCCCACAAAAACCCTCCTCATCGCAGAATATCTCAAAAACGTTTCCTCCCAAGTAGTGCTTTTCACTCACTCAGGTAAAAAAGTTGGGACGCTCCCCCTGCCTCCCCACTCGAGCCTTTCTGGAATAGGAGCACGAAGAGAAGAAGAGGAATTTTTCTACGGCGTGGAATCTTTCACATTCCCCAAGATCACCTATCGAAAAAGCCAGGGCAAAGCCGAGGTGTATCGAAAAACAGAAAATCCGATTGATCCAAAGGAATACGTCGTGAAGCAAGAGTGGTCCACCTCCAAAGACGGCACCCGCGTTCCTCTTTTCATCTATCATAAGAAAGGTCTTGCTCCCAAAAAGCCGCATCCCACGATTCTCTACGGCTATGGCGGATTTGGCGTATCCCTCACCCCCACCTTTATGCGCACATTCGTGCCGTGGATCAAGCGCGGAGGAATTTTCGCGCTTGCAAACATTCGCGGTGGCGGTGAATTTGGCGAAGAGTGGCACAAGGCAGGCACGAAGGATCGCAAGCAAAACAGCTTCGACGACTTCATCGCCGCCGGAGAATATCTCATCAAGAAAAAATATACAGACGCACAGCATCTCGGAATCCTGGGTGGGAGCAACGGCGGACTGCTTGTGGCCGCCGCACTCACCCAGCGTCCAGATCTCTGGAAAGCCGTCTGTTCAAAGGTACCGCTGACCGACATGGTGCGGTTCCCACTCTTTGGCATGGCGCTCCGCTGGGTACATGAATATGGAAATCCAGAAAAAGCAAAGGATCTCAAAAATATCTTGAAGTGGAGCCCGTATCACAACGTCAAGCCAGGAACGGAATACCCCACGACTCTTTTCACCACAGCAGTAAAAGACACACGCGTTGATCCGCTCCACGCCCGCAAAATGGGAGCACTGCTCCAGAAAGTAAACGAGAAAAACCCTATCTTCATATTTACCGAAATGGACGCAGGTCATGGCCCCGGCCGCCCCGTGAAAAAGATAGTCGAAGGCCAAGCCCTCACCCTCTCGTTTTTTGCCGAGAATCTCGCACTGAAGATTTAGTTTGATATACTAGTAAAACGATGAAAAACAGTATCGTTGTCAAAAATCTCACAAAAGAGTTTACTTTTGCTGCTCACAAAACTGGCGCTGGCTTCCTCTCAAACCTTTTCTATCCAGACACACGCACAATCCGTGCAGTGGACGATATATCATTTTCAGTACCAAAAGGTGAGCGCCTAGCCTTCATCGGCCCTAATGGAGCCGGCAAATCAACCACGATTAAGATGCTCACTGGTATCCTTTTCCCCACATCAGGTGAGGCATCTGTTCTCGGAATAAATCCCGCCGAAGAGCGTAAGAAGCTCGCCTATCAGATCGGTACCGTCTTTGGCCAGCGGTCACAGCTTCTACCCAATCTTCCTCTTACAGACTCTCTGGAATTCTTTGGTGTAATGTATGACATGTCAAACTCCAGCATACACAGTCGGATCTCTGAGCTCATACGCCTCTTTGAGTTACAGGACTTCGTCGACCAGCCAGCGCGAAAACTTTCACTAGGGCAACGCATGCGAGCAGAAGTTGCGGTGTCGCTGATCCATCGCCCCAAGATCATTCTCCTCGATGAGCCGACGATCGGGCTTGATGTGGTTGCCAAAAAATCGCTTCGAGATTTACTCCTCAGGATAAACCAGGAGGAGGGTGCGACTATTTTTCTTACCTCGCACGATGTAGGCGACATCGAGTCGCTTTGCACTCGAACAATCATCATAAACCACGGAATAATCGTGAAAGACCTTCCCACCAAGGAACTCTCCAAAACATTTGTCTCTGAGAAATATATTGACCTTATCCCGGACAGTAATTTTACAGAATTTCCCAAGCTCCCACGCGGGATCAGCTATAAACATCAATCACCCCAAAAGGTTACCGTTACTGTAGATATCACGGTTATCGACGTTCAAAAGGCGCTCAGAAAACTTCTCGAGCTCTTTACTGTAGAAGATATTGATGTGTACAATACCGACCTCGAAAGTGTAATACGCCACATGTATGAAAGAGATTCGTCTCGGAATTAACATCATCTCCCTTCTTATAAAGGATCAGCTGCGGTATCCTGCACATCTTGTGGTTCATACAGCCTCCCTTGCAGCTCGATGCGGGGTGCTTCTTCTCTTGTATCACTATGTATTCGAGCTCAGGGGCGGAGAGATAGCCGGCACAACGTTTCAAATTGCAGCCTGGAGTATGTTTCTCTATTTCTCTCTTCTTTCTCTCCGTCTCCGTGAAATTCACCGGACCATGATGCAAGATATCCGATCAGGGACAATCGAAGTGCTTCTTTCGAAGCCCGTGTCCTATCTTTTCTACCGCAATCTTTGGCAAATCGGATCCGGCGTACACTCTTTTCTCTTTACCACAATCGTCGGCACAATTGCTCTCGTGCTCACAATTGGTATTCCTCCAACAATGCTCAGTCTGTCGTTCCTAGTAACAGCTGGGGTCACCGTGCTTCTGGGACTGATTCTTTCTCTTTGTGTATACTCGCTCATCGGCCTCTGCGCCTTCTGGGTTGAAGATATCAATCCCCTCGCCTGGATTGTAGAAAAATCGATCATGATACTGGGAGGGTCATTTCTGCCTGTCGCATTCTTCCCTCCGACAATGTATTACCTTGCGATCTGGAGCCCTCTGGGAGCAATGAATTTCATAACCCATACTGTCTATGAAAACTGGCCAGAGAAACAGCTCCTCTTCATTGGGATACAGCTTTTCTGGATCGTAGTTATGGGTTGTGTCGTGGGAGCAGTTTTCAGGAGGGCGCACCGGAAGGTTTCCGTAAATGGCGGTTGATCTCTATGAAAAACGAACTACGTTTTGCAGCATACGCGATACACAAGAATATAAAAGGCAGTGCGGAGCTTCGCACCAGCTTTATCACCAATATTTTCGGGATGATGATAAACAATGTATCCTTTGTGATAATTTGGGTGTTTTTCGTCCGCTCGGTTGGAATCGTGAATGGCTGGACCGCAGCTGATATCATCGCACTTCAGGGCTTTACCTCAATAGGGTTTAGCGGTGTCTTTACGCTGGGAGCAGGGATCACACAAATGGCAGAATACATAGAGTCGGGTGCATTCGATCGCTTTATGATTGCTCCCAAAAACCTTCTTATGAGAATCGCCACATCTGCTTTCAGTACTCCGTCTCTGGGAGACTTCTTCTTTGGGGTTATCTGCCTCGTCCTCTATGCATTTTTTACCAGTGCTACCTTCTTCCAGATTGTATTACTTTTCTTCTTTTCTCTTACGGGATGTATACTTTTTACTGCGGTACTTATTATCGCGCAGTCAATCGCTTTTTTCTTTCCGCATAGTGCATCTACCAGCAGAAGCATATTTGAACTGTTTCTCACTCCCTCGCTTTTTCACGGCGGCGCCTTCCAGGGCGCACTCCGGTTTTTCTTTACGTTTATCATCCCTTCACTTGCGGTAAGCACCCTCCCTGTTGAAGCAATACGAGAAATGTCCCTCCATAAAATAGGTCTCGTGACTCTCATTACGATATCGTTTTTTGCACTGGGACTGTGCATCTTTCATACCGCCGTAAAAAGATACGAGAGTTCAAATTTTATGACCTTCGGAAGATAGGAGATCACGCGCTGATTTATTAGGTGTCGAAGCCACCTCTAACCCTCATCTTCTTCGCCCAAAACCTCGGACTCCAAGTATAAAAATTTTCCATAAAAAGCAAAACCACGGTGCCTCGTGAGAGACGACCGCGGCCGGTGGAGAAGTTACGCTACTCCGAAGCGTTTGTCCAAGCCTTACTTCACCGAAACGTACCCGTTTTCCATCGGGAACTTTTCGAGCAGGGCATCGATCTTGGGCCGGAAGGGATCGAACGCTTCCGCATACGAGAGAAGAAGAAGACGCAGGTCTTCCCCTTGATCGTTGTCGCGGTGGTGATGCTTCAATGCCTTTTTCACGACCTTGCCCTCGGTGTTCTGTCGAACGTACTTGGGAACCCTGTTGTCCATGTGGCACTTGAGGAACCCGAGCACAGACTTCGGCCGATACATGATCTCCGCGTTTGTGAAGAACTCAAGCGTGCTCTCCGCGGATGCATTCACGTCCTGAGGAAAACGATGATCGATCTTGAAGTGTTCCCGCTTTACCGTCTCGGGATCGCCCCAGATCGACCAGTGTTCGTCCAGCTTACCGTGTACCTTGGGGTCCAACACCGCCGCGACGAGAGTGCGAATCTGGCAGGCCAGTTCCTTGTAGTTGATCTCGAAGTCAGAACCACCACTATCCAGCTGAAACATCTGGGCGTGGGGTACGACCTTCGCGAGGTCATCGATCGCACGCGAGATCGCCTTTCGGCCGTCTTCTATCACCTTACGGGGAGGGTTCCGTCCCATATAACCCGCGGTCCAATGCGAGTGATACCGCACCCTCTTGTAGCAGTAGATGATCCACGGGACAGGGAACAACGGGCTGACGAGGTCACCCACGATGTAGTCGTGAGCGACCCGAAGCGTCGAGTCTCCCTCTTTCCGCGAGGTCTCCACCTGTGTG
Source organism: uncultured Candidatus Saccharibacteria bacterium (assembly GCA_964368365.1). Taxonomy (GTDB): domain Bacteria; phylum Patescibacteriota; class Minisyncoccia; order Phycocordibacterales; family JBBUBG01; genus CAYJBK01. Next base: position 2,363 of record CAYJBK010000033.1, on the reverse strand, counting down.
CTGTATTCGACCCTCTTGTGCTTGCGCCACTCGATCTTGATCCACTGCGCAGAAACCTTTTCGGTTGAGACCCAGATGGTTGCCAGCATCTGCCCACGGAAATCGTGCATGACGTTGTAGGAGAAGCCCTTTTCCAGCTTCTCCCGGTACAGCCGCCACGTGTGTCCGCCCGTCAGCTTTTCTTCCGCCCACACGTTGAAGCCCACATCGTCATCCTTCATGATGTGGAAGTGGGCTTCTTCGCGGTTGATCCCGTCGTCAACCTCCACGACAGTGTCGTGTCGGTCGAGATGAATCAGTGGAAGCAGAGTCGGTAGAGAGAACTCGGTGTTATAGAACATTGGAAAAGAACCTCCAGTACTCCTTTACCAAAATGGCTCCGCAGGAAGCGAAGGGGTCATTGTTTAAACCCTCGGGAGTATCTGCCCTATAGTAGCACTATTTACATATTATGTCAATAGTCTCAAAATCCCTATAAATAAGGCTATATTCGACTTAATGGTAATTATTCGACCAGAAGAGTAGTATCGGGGTATGGAACCACTCGCCTCCACAATCCGCCCCAAGACGCTCGATGAATTCGCTGGCCAGGAGCACCTCACCGGGCCGGGGAAGCTGCTTCGGCGTGCAAATGAGGGAGGTGAGACCTCGATCATTAGAAATCTCGGGACAAAATATCGATTTCAGTGTAGTATCTTCGCATGGCAAAAAAAGTACGAATCGGAATACAGGGTGGCAAAGGCAGCTTCAACGAAGAGGCGTGCCTTTTCTACGCCCAGGAGCACAAGCTCAAAAACTACGAGATAGTATACCTCTACACCGCCGACCGCGTCATGAAAGCGCTGAATGCCGGGACGATAGACCGGGGTATCTGTGCCATTCATAACTCTGTGGGCGGCATTGTGTGGGAAACGGCAAACGCGCTGGGCACCTTTGGCGCCACCATCACAGATAAGTTCGCCATCATCATTAACCACTGTCTCCTCGTGAAGCCCGGGAAAAAAGTCAGCGATCTCACGGTCATCATGTCCCACCCACAAGCACTTGCTCAGACAGCCGCAACACGGGCAAAAAAATATCCGGGAATGAAATTTGAATCAGGAAAAGGAATTCTTGTAGACCAGGCCACGGCAGCAAAGTCCCTTGGAGAAGGAAAACTTCCGGATACCGTAGGCGTCATCGCATCCAAGGTCTGCGCGGATCTCTACGATCTCACGATCCTCGCCAAGGGTCTCCAAGATTCCAAAAACAATCTCACAACCTTTATCTTCGCGAAAAAGAATACGGGGCGCTACTCACCAAAGTAGATCTTCTGCAGTCGGGGGTCCTTCCGTACTTCGTCTGGACTTCCCTCAAGATATTTCTGGCCGTCCACAAGAACTATGATTCGCTCCGCAAGATCAAAAAGAAATCGAAGATCGTGTTCGATAATGACTACCGTTCGGCCGTGATCCTTTGAAAGTCTTTTAATAAGCTTTGAAAGATTGTCTCGAAGTATTGGAGCAACGCCTGCCGTCGGCTCATCAATAAGGAGAAGATTGCCTGGCATGATCTTCAGTCGCGCCAGCTCAAGAAGACGCAGCTGGCCGCCGGAGAGCACACCCGCGTGCGATTTCTTGTGTGGCAGGAGGCCAACCTCCTCGAGTGCTGCATCGACTGATCGAGACATCTTTGCACGATATTCTGAGGAGAGCATCCACCACCACGGATATTTTTCTGTCCGCTCCACCGCCATCATGAGGTTTTCTTCAAGCGTCATCTCGCGGAATACACCCACATGCTGGAACCCACGAGAAACGCCCAGCGCACTTCTCCTGTGAGCGGGCATATCCATGATGTCAGTGCCGTTCACACTTATGGTCCCTGTATCAACTGGCAGGAAACCTGAAATGGCATTGAGAAGCGTTGTCTTGCCACACCCGTTGGGACCAATGATCCCCACGACTTCCCCAGGATGAACGTCAAATGAAATATCCTGCAGTATCATTCGCTGTCCAATCTGGACATGCAAATTTTCGAGTGAAAGAACGGGCTTAGACATGGCGTTTGCTTGAGCTCATATGTGCCACGTAGTGTATCAGAAAGATGAGGACAAGTCCGTAGAGAAGATTTCTGAAATACCCCAGGATGGACGTGGGGAGTGGTGTAAAACGAAGAATTTCCGGAAGAAGGACCACGAGTACCGTAACTCCAAAAAGGCGAGAGACCTTGGGAGTATGCGAAATGATGCTTATGGTGAGGGTCTGGACCAAGAGCACGAATCCTCCGAGTGATGGGTCTAGGAACTGGATGCGCATAGCAGCGACAATCCCAGCAGTACCCGCGAGAAGGCAGATCGGAAGAGCACACGTCTGAACTCCAGT